>CALAYY010000137.1 GCA_937895465.1 uncultured Clostridia bacterium
TGACAGGCGGAAGCTATATGATTAATACCCGCAATCTTTTATATACCGCACTCACAAGAGCCAAAAGCTATGCCGTATTAATCGGCGAAAGAGAAACTGTAAGAAAGATGGTCAATAACACCTTTACACAGACAAGATATACAATGCTAAGAGAAATGCTGGAAGCATATTCGGAAAAATTGGAGATATTTTCGTAAAACTATGAGATTATTTATTGGGGTCAATTTTGACCAAATAACCAAACAAAAGATTTCTCAAGCCGCCGACATATTAAAAGCTAAGGGCGTTAAAGGTAACTTTACCAATCAAAACAATTATCATATAACTCTGTTGTTTTTGGGTCAAAGTGATGATTATCAAACATCTGCCGCCAAAAAAGCAATTACTCAGATAAAAAAAGACCCTTTTGACATAAAACTACAAAACATCTCAAACTTTGGAAAAAACATAATCTATCTTAATGTAACTGATTCGGTCATTCTTCAAGATATCAATCAATATCTTTTTGATACTTTGAAAAAGGATTTTTTATTAGAAGACAATAGATTTTCTCCCCACATTACATTGGTAAGAAAACCAAATCTTATCCCCCAAGATGTTGATATAAGTCCTTTTGATTTTACTGTAAGCGAAATTGCACTTATGCAGTCAATTAGGATTGAAGGAGAATTAATCTATAAGCCAATATTCTCCCATAAGCTATAACTTTTTGTGCTTTTGGCTTTGATGGGTCTATTTTTAAAATAAAACTTGACTTAACTCTTGTAATAATAATATAATTAGTCCATGATACCAAAACAAAAAAAATCTAAGCAAAGCTCTTCTAAGAGCATAGTTGCTATAATCAGACTAATCCTAGTGCCGCTTGGATTTCTTTCAGGCTGGATGATTTCCAAAGAAATAATGTCTATTCAGATAAACGGCAAGTTCTTGGTAGACATGGATAATTGGCTCAAGCTTTGTATTCAAGCAGTCAGCGGGCTGTTTGTTTCATTCTTGGCTTTTTTGATTTCTCCTGCTGTCAAACACGGACTTTTTGCTCTTTCTAATTTGATTGAAAACGCTCTTTTAAAATACAGTGCAAAAGAAGTAGTGATGGGATTGGTAGGGTTAGTCGTAGGTGTGCTTTTGGGGCTTGTCTTTTGGTTTTTGCTTAACAGCATACCAAACCTTAATGAAGCCGTCACCATTACTATTACCATAATAATAATGCTTATTTTGGGTGTAGTTGGTATGAGACTAGGGGCTAAACTAATGAGTCAGATTTTGCCTGCTACCAACCTTACCGAAAAGTCGTCTTTGTCTTTACATGATTCGTCCAATGTTATCTTGCTTGACACCTCGTCGCTTATTGACGGAAGAGTGCTGGATATAGTAAGAACAGGCTTTATAACAGGCGAAATGATTATACCTAATTTTGTCTTAACCGAATTGTCCAAGATTGCAGATGATGAGGATGTCCTAAAGAAAAACCGCGGACGGCGCGGACTGGATATTGCAGCAGCACTCCAAAAAGAAAAAGGTGTTAATGTCAAAATTACAGATGATATCAATGAAACGGACATAGATGTAAAATATATAAAGACTGCGCAATTTTATCAAGCTAAGATGATTACTGTAGATTACAACCTCAATAAGCTTGCCACCGCCAATAACCTTGTTGCTCTTAATATCAATGACCTGTCTAACGCAATCAAGCCGATTGCTTTGCCGGGTGAAAAGATGATAATACGAGTAGTAAAAGAAGGCAAAGAACGCGGTCAGGGCATAGGTTATCTTGCTGACGGCACGATGATAGTAATAGAAAACGGCGGCGACCATATAGGCAGCGAACAGGAAGTAACTATAACCACCGCATTGCAAACTTCAGCCGGAAGAATAATCTTTTCTAGGGTTATGTAAAATAGTTTTGTAATAGATGTCTTAAAAGTCGGCTAAAAAACTTAACGGACTTTTTTGCTTCATTAATACACGCTGGGATTATCTTTTACTTTTTTATTATCAAATATAGTTATAATATTTTGGTATCAAAAAATCATGGAAAAGCAAAAAATCCTCAAAATGGCATAATTTTGACGCAAAAAGTTATTGACAATAATTGCCCCAAAGACTATAATAATAATGCTGATTTTCCTCAGTAGCTCAGTGGTAGTAGCGTTCGGCTGTTAACCGAAATGTCGTAGGTTCAAATCCTACCTGGGGAGCCATTATAAGCCCTAAATCGTAAGATTTGGGGCTTTTTTATATTGACCATGAAAAATATTGCAATATAGATAAAAATAGGTCATTAAATATATTGTAATTTATTTAATAATATTTAGATTGTTTTCTGTTTGATATTCTTTAATACTAAAATACAATGAAGATTTATTAAAATCTTCAAAACCATATGAGCACCTTAAACAAGATGCTAAATCACCATTGCTTAATGCCCTTGAACGACTTTTACTTTTTAAATGTAAAACCTGCATGGACTCAATAAAGTCATGTCCTTGTGTAATTAATAGCAATTCTTCAATAGTTGTATTTTTTTGAATTTCTAAATTAATTAATGACATTTGTATTGAGTCAATTTTTCTTCCATTATTTAATGATTCAATTTGAAAAATATAACTATTTACATTAAAGTCCTTTTTAGAACTATTATAAGCTTTTAAATGACTTAATCCTTCAAATCTTAACCCCCATTTGTTCGTATCATTTAATTTTCTTATACATGATAAAAATACTATATTTAATAAATAGTCTTTTTTGCATGTTGTAAGTTCTACTCTTCTTGTAATTACCTCAGAAACAAAATTTTTAAATGCCCTATTGCTACTAATTATCATCATTTCCATACAACAATAATCATAAAAGAAAATCCGATCCAAAATAACACCATTAATATCATAATCTCTATCACAACTTCCTATAACACGTTTTGATCTATTATGACTTTTAAATTCATTGACAATAGTCATAACGCCCTTTTTTCCCTGACACGATTCTTTTATTATTACATCATTGTTCTCGACAAATTTTGTTAAAAAACAAATATCATCATACCCTTCAACAATTAGAAATGCTTTAGCTGTTTCAATTGATAATGTTAATCGTATCTCATTAATTACATCGCAAGGTCTTAAATTACTGTGAATTGAATTTTTCCCCATATATCTCACCTAAATCAATTTGTAAATCACGATGGTTCCCAATTATCTGTGGTGAATGTGTAGCAACTATTACTTGCATATTATTTATTTTTGCAACTTTTAATAAATCATCCATAAAATTCTGTTGCCATGTAATATGAAGAGATATCTCAGGCTCATCAATTAATAACATAAGCCCTTTTTTAGATTTAAAAATTAATTCATAAAATAATACTATTTCTTGTTTCTCTCCAGAAGATAATTGATCTAATTCCAATTTTCTTTGGCTATTATCTTTGTCAACAATTTCAAATCCTTTATCTTTTGATATTTCAATTTTTTTAAACAATAAACGGTTATTTAATATATTACTAAATAAATCTAATTTACTAATTAGTGCCTCTAATACTTGATATTTTTCTCCAAAATCAGAAAAATAAATTTTCAAAGCGGCTTTAAATTCCTCTTTATAAGTATAATCTTGAATTAAAGACATTTCTACAAGTTTGTATTCTTTGAGCTTTTCGAACTTTTTGTTTGCTTCATCAAGTTTAATTTTATAATCATCTTCTTTAATTCCATCTTTTGTCTTAAATAATCTATTAGGATAAGTGCTATCAAGCTTGTTTGATACACTAGAATATTCTGCTAAAACTCGATTTATTTCATTCACTAAATCACCTGGCAATTCTTTAATTACCTCTTTAATTCGTGGTTCTTCTTGTGTTTGAGAACGTTCTATTCTAATTAACCTTTGATCAGATATATATCTTATATCTCCACAATGTTTCTTAACAAACTCTTGTTGTTTCTTTAAAATACGATCACTTTTTTCTATTGCACAATATAAAATTTCATCATCATATTTTTCAATAAAAATATTTTGGCTATCAGAAATAAAATTTTCAGTCCTTCCATCTATCCAATTTTCATTGGCACGAACAAAAGGCAAATAAGGTCTTTTAGAGATATAATGGCTAGAATAATTTCTTATGGAATCTATATTAATATCTTTAATTTCATCCCATTGCATTGTTTTACCATTTTTTATAAAACTTGTTTTGGTATTATTCTCAAACACACAATCAATCTTAGAAAAATCAATACGTGCTATGCTCAAAAAATTCCCTTTACTAATAGCTTCTAAAATGCGCAGAATGGTAGATTTTCCATAGCCATTAGGGCCTGAAAGAATTGTCACGCCATCCTTTTTTAAGGTAATATCATAATCAAATTTGCCAAAAAGTCCTTCAATAGACAAAGAGGCAATCATATTAAACTCCTGAATTACTTTCATCATGTCTTTATTATTAAACATGAAAAAAAGTATATTTTAATTTATTTTGTCAAAAATGATAAAATATTGTAAACCAGTATAAAACTATATTATAATAATTAATAAATAAAATCAACACAAATAAACAAATATGTAAAAAAAATTTTTTATTTATATTTAATGTTTCGGCTGATTATCTCATAGGTCTTGAAGATGAGAACGGCAATAAAAATTAGTTGAATTTAAACAAAACTCAAAGAATTAAGAAAGTCAAAAGAGTTAACGCAAGCTCAAGTTGCGGGTTTTTGCAACATGTCAAAAACAGGTTATGCAAGTTGGGAACAGGGATTGTCACAGCCTAGTATTGAGCAGTTAAAACTTTTATGTAATATATTTGAGGTTTCGGCTGATTATTTGATTGGTTTAGAAGAGTAATCTGATTTTTGCTTTATTTGATTTATAACTTGATTTCTTATTAGCTTATAATTTAATAATATAATTTTGCCCTTATTTTAAAAAATTTTAATTAAAACTTTTTTAATATGCCCATTATTTTTTTATATGTCCGTTAATTATAAGACCATTTCTATTTGTTATTTGATTTATTTTTTATGCTATACTATTACAGAAACTAATAAAAAAGGAGGTAATGATTATGTTACAAACAATTACTTCGGATAGTGTATTTTATAGGGAGGGAAAAGAAATCTAAAAAACCCAAACTTTGCCCTCCGAAAACCATGTCAGAAATTTTGGAGGAAAAATGGAATTAGAAAACCTAAAAAAATACGGGCTGACCTCTTTTTTTGAACAGCAAGCCGCATTATACAGCGGTCTAGAGCTAGCAAGAGTCAGCGAACAGCACCGTGACTTATACAAAGTAATTACACAAAACGGCGAGAAGAAAGCGACCGTTTCAGGAAAGTATATTTATAACGCAGTTAATAGCACAGATTTTCCAACAGTAGGCGATTGGGTAATGGTTGATATAAACGACCAAAACGCAATAATACATCATGTCTTAAAGCGAAAAAGTGCTTTTATGCGAAAAGCTGCAGGTACTGAGATTTCGTTACAGCAGATTGTGGCAGCTAATATTGATATTGTTTTTATCTGCATGTCGCTAAATTCTGATTTTAATTTGCGCAGGCTTGAGCGGTATATGACCGCTACATGGGATAGTATGGCAATTCCTGTTGTTGTGCTTACCAAGGCAGATCTGTGCGAAGATATCAATACCAAGCTAGCTGAGGTAGATCAAGTTAGTATAGGCGCTGATGTTGTGGTTTGTTCTGCCCTAAACGGATATGGATATAATGAAGTTTTGGCACATATTAACGCGGGTCAAACTATTGCTTTTATTGGGTCGTCGGGTGTCGGAAAGTCAACGCTTATCAACAAATTGATGGGCGAGGATATTTTGGATACCAATGAAATCCGAAATGACGGCAAAGGACGGCATACCACTACACATCGTCAGCTATTGCTTTTGCCTAGCGGCGCAATAGTAATAGACACTCCCGGCATGAGAGAATTGCAGCTTAGTTCAGGGGATATTAACAAGACTTTTGAGGATATTGAGGCACTTTCTATTGGATGCAAATATCGTGATTGCACTCACAACACAGAACCAGGCTGTACTGTAAAAGAGGCAATAGAGAACGGCAACCTGTCTATTGAGCGTTTTGAAAGCTATAGAAAGCTTCAAAAAGAAATGAATTATCTTGGTTTGAAATCCCGCCAAGTAGAGCAGCAAAAAATTAAGAATATGTTTGGCAGCGTCGGAAAGATGAAACAGGCAATGGATTATGTAAAAGACAAAAACAAACACCGCTAAATAGTAATTATTTAATTGATGATTCTTATTGCTTATTGACAAAGATATTTTTATTATGATAGCCATAAAAGCCCTAAATCGTAAGATTTGGGGCTTGTTTTTATATGCTTTTATATTTAATAAATTTTTAAAAATAATCTATCTTATGTTTAAAGTTAAGACTTTTATAAATATTTTAGCAACTCTTTTCGTAACATGTTTTTGCATTTTTGACCCATGATAACCAAAATGTCATTATAAAACCTTTTTTGTTGTTTTTGTTTTTTATTGACTAATTTTTATGTTTACAATATAATAAAATTAAATTAATCAATAGGAGAAATATTTAATGAAAGAAGAAATATTGAATTATTTAGTAAAAAAGAAAAGTGCAAGTTTAAGTGAAATTATGTATGTTCTATTTAATGCTGGTTATAGCTCTGGCCAGACAAGGCTCGAAAATGCTGTTAAGAATGCTTTAGAACAATTATTTAAGGAAAATAAAATAATATTATATAAAGGCGAAAGAGAATTAGACACAACAGTAGATGGTTGGTCTGCAAAAATAAGATAACTATATTTTTATATAAGATTTCTTGATTTTTTCTATTTCTAACTCTATTTGTACATCGTAAATATATTTGCCGTTGTACTTGCTGGTTGGGAACAAGGTTATAGAGAACCTAATATTGATAGCATAAAAAAGCTTTGTGAGATATTTGAAATTTCGGCAGATTATTTATTAGGGCTTTCAGATTAATTAACTTTTCATTTTTCCTTTATATGCACATCGACTTGTTGATAAGGTATAGCTATGCCTTCTTGGTCAAACCGTTTTTTGACTTGTTCCATTATATCAAAGTAAACTGTCCAATAATCAGCTTTTTTTACCCACACTCTTAAGAAGTATTCAAGTGAGTTTTCAAGATATGAACTGATAGTAACCAAAGGCAAAGGCTTTTTTAGTGTAAGTTCATGATTATATGCTACGTCCAATATAATTCTTTTTACTGTGTCAATATCTGTTTCAAAAGAAGCTCTGAATTTGACATCTATCCTGCGCTCATCTTGTGCGGAAAAATTGGTTATAGCTGTTTCGATTATTGACTTGTTGGGTATGGTTATAAGCTTATTATCAAAAGTCAGCAGCTTGGTGTAAAAAGTCGTTATGCTTTCAACTGTGCCTTGATGTGTGCCGTTGTCAATATAATCGCCCGTTCTAAAGGGTTTGAATATCAGTATCATAAAACCGCCAGCTAGATTGGATAATGCACCCTGTAAAGCCAGACCTATAGCAAGTCCGGCTGAAGCCAGCACCGTCAATACCGAAGTCAAAGGAACACCCAAAACGCCTATTGCCGAGATTATTAGTAAAATTTTTAATATTATTGATATAAAACTTTTCAAAAAAGATTGAAGGCTGACATCAAGCCGCTTAAAACCTTTGAATTTTGTAATAAGCTTAACTAAGTATTTGATGACAAAAAATCCTACTATCAATAAAACAGCCGCAAATAATATTCTTAGCCCGGCATCAGTAATAATTTGTAAGACTTTTTCCCATGTAATCATATATGTAGTTTTTGTCAAAATAAAATATATACGCATTATTAAGACAATTTTTAGAAAACTTATGGATTTGTTATAGAACATCGATAGGTTTTATTTTAGCTGCTTGAAATTAATGTAATGTAAGATTAGTTTTTTACATAATAGGTTTCTCATAATGCTTTTTAACTTCTATGTTAAATAAATCCTCCGTCATTTTGCGTTAGCAAAATGACACCTCCTTTGGAGAAGGAGGCTTGTCTTTCTATAAGCTGTAAATAAATTATGCTTGGAAAAGGAAACTTATCTTCTTATAAGCTGTAAAGATAATAAATAATTAAGGCTCCTTGTCGAAAGGAGCTGTCACGGTAGTGACTGAGGATTAATTTTTTATAGACATAAAAAGGGTAATGAAAACGGAAGCTTTTGATAAAGTTCTTTGAACTTGAATGCATATCATAATGCTTATTAAATGCTCTGTTTAATAAATCATCCGTCATTTTGCTAACGCAAAATGCCACACAACTTTAGATTAAGAAGGCTTTTTTCCTATAAGCTGTAAAGAAGTTAGGACAATTAGGCAATTAAAATCATTTATCAGGAAAAGGCTTAGTTTCTTTTTTTCTTTATATTTTAATTCTCTCTTCATACCTTTTTAACTATTTATCAGCGTATTTTAATCGTTTTTTAATTTTATTTATACAGGTTTTTTTATATATCTTTGCTATACTTATAGGGAATTATTTTTTGGAGGAATTTATGAAACAACAATTTACCTTAAAACCTATGAGCAAAATGGTTAAGATTTTGATAGGCGCAGGCGCAGGACTGCTTGTTGCCTTGATTCTTTTGCTTTCGTCTTTGACAGTAATAGAACAAAGCGAAGTCGGAGTTTATACTAACCTTGGCAAATACAAGTCACAGTTTGAAGCAGGACTTAACTTTAAGGCACCCTTTACATCCAAGATTTATAAATACAACACCAGAATGCAAGTATATGAAGATGTCTACGAAGCATATACTTGGGATACACAGTTAGTTACGTTTGAGATTAATGTGCAATATCAATTGGATAAAAAAAATGTGTATCAGGTCTTTATCAATTTTGGAACAATGGAGCAGTTAGAGCAAAAACTTACGCCTATGTTTTTTTCTGAGTCCAAAAATGTCTTTAAGGAATATTCTGCAAGCAAAACAGAAATTACTAAAAACCTTGACGGCGAAGATGTAGAAGATGATTTTAATGAGGTCATTCAAAAGCGTGATGACATAGAAGCCAAAATAAGACAGCAGCTTATAGATAAGAGTAAGCAATTTTATGTGGAAGTAGTCAATGTAACACTCAAGGATATAGCTTTTAGTTCAGAATATGAAAAAGCAGTTGAAGAAAAACAAGTAGCTTACCAAAATTATCTGGCAGAAAAAAATAGGGCGCTTGCTTCTATAGAAAAAGCTAAGGGCGAAGCCAAAGCCTTGATAGAAAGCACACAGGGCGAAGCCAAATCCAAAGAAATAGCGGCAACTGCTGAAGCTGAAGTTATGCGTATTATGAAAGCATCCTGGCTGGAGATCAAAGGCTTAACTGAGGGCGATGTATCTGAAGTAGTATTACAGCAGATGTTTATCAAGGCATGGAATGGAGTATTGCCCGAAACCTGGCTTTCATCTGATGCACTTTCAAGTATATTTGCTCCCAAAGCACCTGAAGCGGGCGGCGGAGTTTAAAATAAATACTTGATAAAAAAAGCGTAATTACTGTCAAATGTCAAAACTTTGTTTTGCCGCTTGGGGATAATTCCTATATATAAAAACGGTGTTAAAATAATTAACGCCGTTTTTTATCTTAACTTCTTTCTTTTCTTTTTTTCATGTATAACAAGTTCGTTGATGTAGTTTTCTGGACGATGGCTGTTAATAGGTCCATATTTAAACAACCCGCCGATTTTTATTATCTTGCCGACATGGCGAAATCTCAAAATCAAAAAGGGAAGATGGGTTACAATATCGTGGCCGTTGCGAACTACCCTAAAATTTTGCCATCTTGGTTTTAACTTCTTTGGAATAACCCATCCGTTAAAAACTCTGGGTGCCCCAAAACCATATGTTCTTGTAGTGTCTCGTAAGTCAGGACGATGATACCAGCAAAATTCATGACAAAGCATTGCCAATGCTCCGCCATGACTATAGCCTATTATGATTACTTCTTTTATAGTAGTGTCCAAGACTATGGGCAACATTATATCTTCAAGTGATTTCCAGCTTTTCAAAAATCCGCCATGCACTCTGTATTTGATATCCATACCCTTATAAGGCAATGACGGAAACCTTAGATTAGTTATCCAGTCTCTCGTGCCGTTGCTGCTTTCAAAATAAATTTCTAGCCTGCCGCCTACTTTTTTGACATAATAATCCACATCATCGCCTACAGTTATATACGGCGCAGACAAACATTTTTGGAAAAAGTCTAACAAATTGTCTCTAAAAAAATCAGCTTGCACAAACTTCTCCTCCCTTCTCCCTATTTCGTAGCAAAAACATTAACATTTTGAATTAATAATAACATATAACTTATATCAAAATTACATAAAATTTGTCTAAAATTAGATTATGAATCGATTTATTGGTTATTAGATAATTTTCTATTATACTTTTTATTAGGGTTAAAAGTTAATTACCCCATTTGCTTTATCACCCTTTCTATATTTTTGGTGTCGGCTTTGCATTTTTGTACCATATTGTCTAGTTTAAGCGTTAAGAGCTTGATTCTTAATTTTATTTTTCTATATTGTTTTTTATTCATATTAATTTTAGTTTATATCTGCTTTTTATATATTCAAGTGCTTTATGCCAAATCTCGCTTGCTTTATGAGAAAAATTAAATTTTGATTAAAAACAAATAAACCTATAGACAATATTATACATTGTATAATATACTACAATAAACAATAAAAAAGGGAGTTAGTTTTGGATATTCAATTAAAAAAAGGTTTGCTGGATGCGATAGTGCTTGCCGCTGTAAAAAAGGGAGATGTTTACGGTTATAAACTTCTTCAAGATGTATTGACCGTAATAGAAGTGTCCGAATCAACTTTGTATCCGATCTTAAGAAGATTAGAAACGCAAGGTTGTCTGCAGACATATCAGCAGCAGCACGATGGAAGACTAAGAAAATATTACAGCATAACCAAGTCTGGAGAATTAAAACTAAAAGAATACAGACAACAATGTCTGGAACTAGCCAATATCATAAACTTTATATTTCAATAAGGAGTTAATATGGACAGACAAAATTTTATGTATGAGCTAAATAAAGAACTATACGTTTTGCCGCGGATAGAAATTAAGCAGGCTCTGCAGTATTATGAGGAATATTTTGACGATTGTCTTGAAAACGGCAAAAATGAATTTGAGGTAATTACCTCTTTGGGTACACCGTCAAATGTAGCGGCACAGATAATAGCGGCTTCTAATGTAAAAGAAGTTAACCGCCAACAAACTTTTGAAGATGCCCAAAAACAGCCCACAATCAAAAACTACAAAAGGTCGATAGGTGCTATGATATCTGCTCCTATCGTACTGCCGTTAAAATTTGTGCTGTATATAGTCTGGTTTGTTTTGATAATTGTTGGGTTTTCTTTGCTAGTATCTTTTGGCGCTGTTTCGTTATCTACCTTTATTTCAGGTGTTGCGATTTTGATTGCAAGCATACCAGGGGCAATATTTTTTGGGTCTTTAATTTTCATGATAGAACTTTTGGGTACAGGATTAGTGCTTTTGGGAGTGGGCCTGTTGTTTTATCTAATTACTTTGGGGACATTCAAAGGGTCAATTAAAATCAGCTCAAAGCTATTTTCTTGCTTTGGAAGGAGAAAGTAAAATGAAAAAATATAAAAAGATTTTTTTAACCTCGATGTTAGCACTTATATTGGGTGCCTTGATTTTGGGCAGTCTTATCCTATACGGTTTTGCTAATCCTGATGTCATACGCGCAAGCGATGAGAAAATAAGATTAAAACAAGGGCTTTATAAACAGCCTATAGAAAAGGTCATTGTGGTAGAAGAGGATGTTGACACTGTTTTAATTAATATCCCCAGCAAAAGTGTAAGTATTGTTGACAGCGATGTAGAAAAAATAACAATAACATATTATGAAGATTATGAAGGCGAAACTCAATATCAAATAACAGACAAAACCTTAAACTTTGAGCTTAGCAACAAAAAGATTATCTTTAATGTTGAATTGTTAAGCTGGATATATAAGGATTATCGAAAAGTTAACAGCGTGAGAATAGAAATACCGCACGGTCTTATTCTTGATTATAATGTAGCCCTAAGCAGCGGAAATTTGCGTTTTGATAAAATTACTACAGTAGCGTTAAAAGCTAATGTCAAAAGCGGCAATATCTCAATTAATAATCTAAGTGCTAATAATGCAGAGCTCAAACTGTCTTGCGGAAACTTAACAATAAATAACTCCAATTTCGCTCAAAATCTAAGTTCAAAAAATGATTGCGGCAATGTGATTATAACTAGTACTACTTCTGAAGCAATGCAAAGTTATGTTTCTTGTGGCAATACAAGCATTGCTGATTGTGTTGCTTTAACGTTAAAAGCCACATCAAAAAGCGGAAATATTACATTAGAAAGATTGCAGGCGAATGATATGACAATTAATAATTCTAGCGGAAATATCAAGATCTATGAACTTGTATATCAACTGGATGATTACAGCTATTCATTAAAGACTTCTAGCGGATACGTCAAAGTTAACGGATCTAAAAAGGGCAACTACTATGAACACCTTGACAGCCAAAAGTTATATAATCTGACGGCATCAGTTTCTAGCGGTAATATAATAATAAATTAATAAAATGTTTTTTTATAATTTACAGCCCTGTATTATAACAGGGCTGATTTTAATTATTCTCCAATAGGATTATTTATTAATGCTGCAACTCTAAATTTGTGACAATGTCCGTCATTAACTGAAGTAAATGCTTTGACAAAGTGAACGTGTCTATCGCCTACTCTTATTGCCTCTCCAGAAACTCCGCAAATTTCATGAAAATGTTCTTCATAAAAATCAGTTCTTAGCGTAAGTTTATGGACGTGATTGCCATTGGGCAAAGGTATTGCTTCGCCTGAAACTCCTGCAAAACGATGGTTATGAGGGTCTGTTTGAGGTTCTGCTACTATTACACTGCCCAAAACCTCATGCACATGGCGCTGCTCGGGCTTTTTTGCGGTTTGGGCATTATTTCCTCGGTCGTAATTTATCATAATTGATTTCTCCTGTTTTTTTATATGTTAAAGAAAAAAAATTATGTATTACACCAATTTGATAATATAAGTTATTATTCAATACATTATATTTATTTTTATTTATTTTGTGACATTTTTTTTAAAAGGTATTGCAATTTTTGATGTTAAACTATATAATTAAAAATATAAAAGTTGACAATTTTATGCCTTTGGCATATATTTTAAGCATATAAAAACCTTAGGGTATTTTATATAAAATTATAAAGGGGAATTTTTATGAAAAAGAGATCTATTTTGTTGATGATTATCTTTACAATCTTTACAGCCGGAATTTATATGCTGTATTGGTACATCGCATTCCAAGTTGAGCTGAAAAGGGAAACAGGCAAGGGCTTTGGGGGATTTGGGCATTTCTTAATGATGATTTTGACCTTTGGTATCTATGCTATTTACTGGCAATATGCAGCAGGCAAAAGATTGGCTGATCAAGGCGCAAGCGATTTAAGTCTTATATATTTGATTTTCTGCTTTGTTGCTCTTTCTTGGTTAAATCCTTTCATTATGCAGTCTCAAGCAAACGGCTTAAAATAACAAGATTAAAAAAATTTGCTTACTTAAATCCCTTTGGTTCTAAAC
Source organism: uncultured Clostridia bacterium (assembly GCA_937895465.1). Lineage (GTDB taxonomy): Bacteria > Bacillota > Clostridia > Christensenellales > DUVY01 > DUVY01. The sequence goes on from CALAYY010000137.1 coordinate 13,673, forward strand.
TGAAGGGATTTTTTTATATAAGGCATAAATCCTTTGAAAATGAAAGATATTATAAAATATGAATAATGCGTTAAAAGTTTTGATATCTGCGGCTGTCGCTTTTGTGTATCTGTTTGTTATTTCTAAGATGCTGGGCAAAAAACAGATTGCAGAATTTGATTTTATCAATTATGTTACCGGTATTTCTATCGGCTCAATTGCCGCCGAAATGGCAACCGCCCTTGAAGAAAAGCCTATGTATTTGTATCTGATAAGTATGTCTGTTTTCTTTGTGTTTGACTTTATAATTGGTTTTCTTGAACGAAAAGGAAACAAGCTTGAAAAATTTCTCAAAGGCTCGCCTATTATTGTAGTTCAAAACGGTAAGATTAATTTTAAGGGGCTCAAAAAGAGCAAGCTAACTGTAAACGATGTTTTATCCCTTACAAGAGAAAAAGAATATTTTGATATTAATGATATAGCTTACGGTATATATGAAACTAACGGTACTTTCAGCATATTGCCCAAAGCTAATAAAAGTCAGGTGATAGCCGAAGATATGAAAGTGAAAAAAGAAAAGGCAATGCTTACGGATACCCTGATTACTGACGGCAGTATTTCCAAAACATCTTTAAAAAGATTAAATAAAGATAAAGAATGGCTGTTTAAAAAATTAAACCTTGATAAGCAAAAGCTCAAAAAAATCCTGTTAGCAACATATAACGAAAGCACCAAAGAGTTTGATGTTCATTATAAAAGCGAAGAGTAATTTTATTTCAGTTTATAGGTACGTAAGTCCTCCTTGTCTAAATATACCGACTTATAGAAAACTAAGCCTTCTTTATCTAAAGTTGTGTGGCATTGCCTTACCGCAATGAAGGAGCCTTTAACTTTTTTTATCTTATGTAGCTAATAAAATGCTAAACCTTCTCATCTTTTAATCTGCAAACTTTTAACAACTGTCTTTATTTTTTTGGTCAAGACGGTTGATTTGTTAATGCTTTAGGATATATAATTATTTAGCTTTGACAGATAATTAATATGTAACAAAGTTTTTAGGATTTTTTAAATGACTCTAACGAAAGACAATAATAATCAATATAAATTTGATGCGGCAATAATCGGCGGCGGTCATGCTGCTGCAGAAGCTGCTTTGGCATGTGCTCGCACAGGATTGAAAACTTGTATGCTTATACTTAATCTGGATTCTATCGGGCTTTTGGCATGCAACCCTTCTATAGGCGGAACATCCAAAGGGCATCTGGTAAGAGAAATTGATTCTCTCGGCGGACAGATGGGAATAGAAGCAGATAAGTCGCTGATACAGCTTCGTATGCTCAATTCAAGTAAAGGTGCGGCTGTTCAGAGTCTGCGTGCCCAAATAGACAAGAATAAATATCATACCAATATGAAAGCGACATTAGAAAACACTCCTAACTTGCGGGTAAGACAAGCCGAAGCTGTTGAACTATTGACTGACGGCAAAAAAATTAAGGGTGTGAAAACATTATATAACCAAATATATTATGCCGATACGGTTATTGTGGCAACAGGCGTTTATCTAAAATCAAACACAATAATTGGCTCTATTATAGAACAAAAAGGGCCGTCCGGACTTTCACGTGCCAATTATCTTTCTGACAGTATTGAAAAAATCGGTCATACACTTAGACGGTTCAAGACTGGCACACCGCCCCGTCTCAACGGCAGAACAATAGATTATTCACAATTTGAAATTCAGCATGGAGAGCCGTGTTATACCTTTTCGGCAATGTCAGAGTCAATTGAATATGACCTTGCGCCGTGTTATCTTGGATACACCAATGAGCATACTCATGAGATAATAAGAGAAAACATACATCTTGCACCTATGTACAGCGGACTTATAAAAGGTACAGGAACAAGATATTGCCCTGCAATAGAAGACAAGATAATGCGCTTTCAAGATAAAAGCCGTCATCAGTTTTTCTTAGAGCCTGAAGGGTTGGATACTGCAGAAATTTATCTTCAAGGAATAAGCACTTCTATGCCTTTAGATATTCAGGAAAAAATAATTCACAGCATTAAGGGATTAGAAAACGCAGAGATAATGCGTGATGCTTATGCTATAGAATATGACTGCATTGACTCTCTAACACTAAAGCCTACACTTGAAAGCAAGCTGATTGAAGGGCTTTATTTTGCAGGTCAGGTCAACGGAACAAGCGGATATGAAGAAGCTGCCTGTCAGGGACTTATGGCAGGGCTTAACGCTTCATTAAAAATCAAAAATAAGCCGCCTTTGATATTAGGGAGAGATCAGGCTTATATAGGTGTTTTGATAGATGACCTTACCACAAAAGGCACTAACGAACCGTACCGAATGATGACTTCAAGAGCGGAATTTAGGCTTAATCTTCGCCAGGATAATGCTGACCTTAGACTTACCCAAATAGGATATGAAACTGGATTGGTTACAAAACAACGGTATGAAAAATATCTGACTAAGCTTGAAAAAATACAAAAAATAACTTCAATGCTTGATAAAAGCTTGTCGCCTAAGGCGGTCAATCCAATATTAGAAAAAGCAGGTCAGCCTATTGTTAAATCAGGCATAACTTTGAAAGAACTACTCAAAAGAAATGATGTTACTAGCGACCAAATCAAAACACTTGACGAATTAAAAGATTCCCAACAAGATGCAATTGAACAAGTACTGATAAACACGCGTTATGAAGGCTATATTGCACGCACCAAAAAGAATATTGACGATGTAAAAAAGCTGGAAGAATTTAAACTGCCTGAAAACTTAGACTATAATACACTTGCAGGCTTAAGAATAGAAGCACGCCAAAAACTTCAAAAAATAAGGCCATTGACATTGGGACAGGCGTCAAGAATAAGCGGGGTAAATCCCGCGGACATCAATGTGTTGCTATTGTATCTTAAGACAAAAAAGGATTGATGTATGATAGATTTGAAATTGTTGTCTGAGAGCATTAATAATGAGCCAAAGTTTGAGATTTTTTATAACAGATTGATTGAGACCAATCAAAAAATGAACCTTACCGCAATTACTCAAAAAGATGAGGTTTATCTCAAGCATTTTTTGGACAGCGTTACCGCAACAGAGTTTATAAGTAATAATTCTTACGTTTTGGATATAGGCTGCGGCGCAGGATTTCCTTCCTTACCTTTAAAAATTATCCGCCCTGACTTAAAATTTCTGCTTGTGGATTCATCGTTAAAAAAGCTAGGCTTTGTAAATGAACTGATAAAAGAGCTTGAGCTAAACGATATCCAAACATTACATACACGCATAGAGGATTTGAAACATAGGGATTTTGATTGTGTTATTGCGCGTGCGGTTGCACCTCTTAATATATTATGTGAATATGCCTTGCCATATTTGCGGCTTAACGGTTTGGCAGTTTTTTATAAAGCGGATATAACGCAAGAGCTAGACCAAGCAAAACACGCTATTAAATTTTTGGGCGGAAGTGTTATTGATACTATAGAATTTGATTTGGAGGGCAATAAGCGGATATTAGTTTTGATAAAAAAAGTTATCAATACTCCCAAAGGTTATCCCCGCCCTCAAAATAAGCCGCGTAAAAATCCTTTGTAATATATTTTTATCATAATTTGGCGGTATTTGTTGTTTTTTGATTTTACTGTACAATTTTGTAATTGTATTGATATTATATTTATGTTATAATTATTGATATCAAAGGAGATTGTATTTTACTACTATGGGAAAGATAATTGCCTTTACCAATCAAAAAGGCGGAGTAGGCAAAACCACAACTTGCATCAATATGTCTGCATATCTTGCCGCCATGGGCAAAAAGGTTTTGTCTGTTGACCTTGATCCACAAGGAAACGCTACTAGCGGTCTTGGTATTCAAAAAAGCAAATTGACCAAATCAATTTATAATGCTCTTATGGGAGACTGTCCTATAGATGATGTAATTGCTCCTACCGGAGTGGATAATCTGGATATAATCCCTTCTAATATTGACCTTGCCGGCGCTGAAGTTGAAATGGTATATCTTGAACAGCGTGAAAAGCTGCTGCAAGGCGTTTTGAATAAGCTCAAAAATACTTACGACTATATATGTGTTGATTGTCCGCCTTCATTAGGACTTCTTACTATCAATGCGCTTACTGCATGTGACTCTGTAATCATTCCTATTCAAAGCGAATTTTTTGCACTTGAGGGCTTAAGCCAATTAATGAACACTGTAAAACTTGTTAAAAAACATCTTAATCCCGCCATAGAAATAGATGGTGTTTTGCTTACAATGTTTGACGGAAGGTCTAATCTTGTCAACAATGTAGCCGATGAAATTTATAAGTATTTTGGTAATAAGGTGTTTGAAGTCAAAATCCCACGTAACATCAGACTTGGAGAAGCTCCAAGCTACGGACTGCCCATAATGCAATATGATCCAAAAAGCTCAGGTGCTTTTTCATATCAGGCATTTACGGAAGAGTTCCTTAAGCGAAATAATGATGATTTTATAAAAATAGAAGACCCTTCAGCTTTAAGAAAAAAGTATTAATGTTTGCAATTACAGAACAAGAATAGATGTTTTTATTGACAATTTCAAGATAGATTATTAAATAAGCTCTTTTATCAAAAGAAGCTTATTTTTTTATTACAGTAGATAGAAAGCAAAGCCTTCTTGATCCAAATTTATTATCGCTTTTAGAATGCTAAGCCTCCTTGTCCAAAGGAGGTGGCTTTCGCCTTGGCGAAAGACGGAAGATTTATTTATTAAAGCACTTTAAATCATTTTGAGAAATCTATCAAGTCAAAAGAACTATATAAAAGCTACCATTCTCATTATTCTTTTTATGATTGTAATAAATTAATCCTCAGTCGCTGGCGCGACAGCTCCTTTTGATAAAGGAGCCTTTAGGTTTACCTATAGCTTTATCTATTAAATGACTTTTTGCGGGCATGTACCGCAAAAAGGACTCTGCTTCAAGTCCGACCAAAATTGCTAAAAGCAATTTTGCGTTTGGTCGGCTTTTAATCCTCAGTCGCTGGCGCGCCAGCTCCTTTTGATAAAGGAGCCTTTGGTACTTATCATCTTAGAACTTATAGACAGCAAAGCCTCCTTTGTCTAAAGATGTGTGGCACTACTGCAAGGCAATGACAGATGATTAATTTTACAGAGCAAATAACTAGCATTATGAAAGACCTATTAAGTCAAAAAAACATTATCAAAAAAATGACTTCTTGCAGGGCTTTTGAAGGACTCTGCTTAACTCAATAAAAAAGGAAGTTTTTAGTTGAAAAAAACCGCTGAAATTCAGCGGTTTTTTTGACCCAAAAAAATTAGCTATTATACATTTATTACAGCCGGTATCATTCCTGAAAGCCCGCTGAAAATGTTGCTGTTACCGAATATCTTATTGATTATCAGAAAGATTATTTTACTGATTTCCTTGGCAACATAAGTCTGTTCAAATGCTTGTTTAACAGGTGTTAAAAATGATAAGTTAATCAAAAAGCCAAACACTATCAAAATCACAGAAACAGTTATTGCACCTTTGATAAATCCTATAAACAGTCCAAAGAATTTATCTATGTCATTGATTGTTTTCTGACCTTTGATTTTATCAATTATTTTTTCCAAAGATCTTATAAGTATTCTCAATATCAAAAACACAACTAAAGCCATTGCAATATAAAACACTACCTTAGCCAAAACCATAGCCATTGCGTAATTTATAGTCTCGCCCTGAAATGCTCCGCCTGACATACCGCTTAGGATTTTGGTAAACATAGGAATGAGTACACTCCATAACCCGCCAATAGCTTCATTAATTTCTTCTTGTGTAGCTCCTACCGTCACACCGTTAAAGTCAGGCAGCTTTGACATAAAAAACGATGTCAAACTGTCTGTTTTCCCTGCAAATAAATTATTTATGAAAGGTACTTCATAAAACTTATTTCCTAAGAAATACACCACTAAAACAGCTATTATTAACGATATCGCAGTACCGAACAATGAGGTTATTGACTTTAATGCGCCTTTATAAGCCCCGTAGAGCGTAAAAATCAATAATATGCCAATTACTATACCGTCTATTATCAGCGCCATTATAAGCCTCCTTTTGTCTTTATAAAGTATTATTTTTATATATTTGGGAATAATTCCCTAATACATTATTTATTATACTAAGGCTTTGATTATGAAAAGTGTTTTATTTCAATCCGAATCTTTAATGCATTCTCTCTCAAATATGCTTTTGAGAAAGCTTAGGCTTTTCAAATCATTGCCAGTTATCTTGTGTATTGGAAGCGACCGCATAACAGGTGACTGTCTGGGCCCTTTGTGCGGGCATTTATTAATCAATACCTATAACACACCTTGTTATGTTTACGGCACATTGTCTATGCCTGTAACCGCTCAAAATCTTCAGACTACTTTGGACTTTATAAAAGTCCGACACCCAAAAAATCTGGGCAGTCGATGCCAGCATAGGCAATCCAAAAGATGTAGGACTAATTAAGTTAAACACTGGAATTTATCCCGGTTCTTCTATAGGACACCCTCTGCCAAAATCAGGCTCTTTGGGCATCTCCGCCTGTGTCGCTTCGCAAGTTAATAATGATTTTCAAACTGCACGGTTAGGCAGTGTATATAATCTTGCTGACAAGATTGCTCAGTCTCTTAACAAAAGTATCCGAATCCATATAAGTCTGCAAAAAATATATAACGCTTCCTCTAATGACAATATTATATCATCAGTCAATTAAGCAATAATTAAATAACGATTAAAAACAGATTAAAAATGTTTCACGTGAAACATTTAGCTTTTTTGTCTTTTTAAATCTTCTATTAATTCGCAAATTCTGTCAAGGTCATCTTTGGAAAAATAATCTATATATATCCTGCCCTTCTTCTCATTGCCAAGTGCTGTAACCTTGGTAGCAAAAACTCTCTGCATATCATAAATAAGTTCTTTTAATTCTAAGCTAGGCTCTTGCGTTTTTTTGACTTCTTCTTTGGGAGTAAGATACTTTTTGACTGCAGTTTCCAAATCTCTTACTGACATCTGTTTTTCTATGGCAAGCCTTGCCAGCTTCAACTGAGCGTTATCATCTTCTATAGCCAAAAGTGCTCTTGCATGTCCAGCACTCAAGCTTCCGTTCATTATCATATCTAAAATGTCTCTATTAAGAGATAACAGTCTCAAGGTATTGGTTATGGCAGGACGGCTCTTGCCCAGTCTTTCTGCTACTTTTTCTTGAGTATAATTATACTCACTCATCAATTTTTTTATTGCCTTAGCAGCCTCAATAGGATTGAGATCTTCTCTTTGCAAATTTTCTATTAATGATATCTCGCTTATTTTCTGGTCAGAATAATCTTTTATGATTGCAGGCACTTTGTTAAGACCGGCTATTTTTGAAGCACGCCATCTTCGCTCTCCTGCAATTATCATATAACCTTCATCTCTTTTGGTTACTATAAGAGGCTGTATAACTCCGTGAATTTTTATAGAATCCGCAAGCTCTTGTAAAGCCTTTTCATCAAAAACTTTTCTGGGCTGATTGGGATTAGGAAAAATTTTATCTATCTCAATTTCTGATTCTTGTTCATTAGTTTGTGAAACGCTTATTCTTTCACCATAGTCATTATCTCCAAATAAAGAATCTAATCCCCGCCCCAAACCTTTTTTTAATGCCATAATACTCTCCTTTCTTTTGAAAATATTTTATCATATATAAAGGTTTTTTTCAATAATAATATATTCATATTAGTTATGATAACATAAACAATAATCTATCCACAAAGCTGTATAGATTGTTAGTGGAAATGTGTATAATTTTTTATAACTTATATTTTTGCTTGATTATTTAATACTTTTTTTGGTTTTATTATTTTTGTTAAGAAAATTTTAATAACTAATATTCAAATTATGTTGATAACATTTTATAAAATGTATAAAAAAGCACCTAATTTTTCTACATTCAATTTTTATATCAAACTACAATATAACCGAATTTTACTTTAACTCTTTGGAACATTTTGTGGTCAAAAACACTTATCCACAAATTAACTCCCACCTAATACTATTACTACTATTAAAAAATAATAAATATATAAACTATATAATTTTGTGTCAAAAATCTGTGTGTGTATAATTTTTTTTGATATATTGTGAAAGTCTTGTATGTCTTCTTATAAGCTCGTCATAATATGTAGATATCAAAGAATTAGGATTCTTAACTTTATTTTTCATTTCATTAAGTATTTGTGTTTTATCATAATCAGATGATTTGGTTATTTTATTTTGATTTTCCGAGTTCATTAAAATACACCTCATTTCTTACTTGGTATATATTATGAAAATTGCACCAAAGATTGTTAAAGTCACAAAGTGTTTGACTATTGAGGATTGCTTATGTATAATTTAATGTACCGTATTTTAGAATAATTATATGATAAGGTGCGTTTTAAAACTTTTACATTGGTGGACAAAATGAGAAAAAAGATAGTAGTAATATTAGTTGTTTTAGTTATGATGTTTGGAGTACTTGCAGGATGCGGTGACAATTATCCTCAGTTTGATGTAAAAGAAACTCCTGACAAAAGTTATGCAGTTACCAGCAATGGCGGCATGGCTGTGCAATATGGAGATTTTGTTTATTTTATAAACGGATACAAAGCAATAGCAGATACCAACGGAAAAAACAATGTTTGGGGCGATGTAGTAAAAGGCGGCATTTATTATGCTAAGCTTAGCGACGGTAAATCCGTAGATACTAAAGATGATTTTTACGGTTCATATAAAACTTATGATAACAGCAATAATAATGAATTTAATGATGACTTCAGCGGTTTTGTAACGCAAAAGAAAACTTACAAAGATGGAAATGAAGAAGAAAAGGAAATTGATCAGATTGCGGTTAATCCTGTTGTTCCCAAGCTTGTAACAAACGGCGGATATCTAAACGGCGGATTATTTATAATTGATGATTTTATCTATTATACATCGCCTACTACTTTGAAGGATAAAAAAGGTAATATTCAATATAACTTGGTTGATTTTTACCGAACAAAAGTTGACGGCAAGCATACTCAATTTTTATACCGTTCAAAAAGCACTTCTACTAAGCCGGTATTTGGTTATTACAAAGTAGCAGATTCTGTTTATGTAGTAGTTTATGAAGCAAGCCAACAAAAGATATACAGTATAAGAGTTACCGCAAAAAAAGTATATGACGAAAAAGTAATTGCTGATGAAGTGACCAGCGCTATTTTACCGCAAAAAGATGTTTATTATGCTGGTATGTCTGATAACTTGCCTGAAGATTATATATATTTTACAAGAGGCATTGACAGAAATTTTGATATAGAAACCAAAGGAAATATAGTCGAAAGAGTAAGACCTGACGGAACACAAAAATTTAAAATATTATCAGGAACTCAAATTACTCTTGATAAGGTATTTAAGGGTCATTTGTTCTTCTTTACTCAGGATTCTATAACTAAGGGATATTATGCTAAGAACTTAGTAAACTTTAATGAGCAAGACAGCGAACAAAGAGTACAGCCTGTAAAAATATTTGAAGAAGATGTAGCTAATGCACCTGCTTCTGTATATGGAATCCCTTACAGCAGTGATTTTGTTGCGCTTGCAGTCAACACCTCATCAACATTAAGGTATGAGTCAACACAAACTACAAGCCATCAGATTTTAGGCAGCAAGACAAAACTTCTAAGAGTTGCAGGCAACGATGTTTATTATATTGAGGATACTACCACAGAAGAAAGTACAGAAGCTGTCGGCAGATTATACAAAATGAATTATTTTACAGGTGTTAATGAGGCTATAACTGAAAATAATATAAAAGCAGATTTTCTAAATATTGATATGGCAGGCGGTTATGTTTTTTATATTTCATCTATAAGTGAACTTGCCGAAAGCATCAAAAACGACAAGGATGAGTTAGTGCCTGTACTTGCTCAAACTACTAATTACCTCAAAGTTCAGAATTTGACATCTTCAACCAAAACGGAATGGGATTTGGGTAAACTTGATAAAGCTGATTATCCCCCTGTTAAATAAAAGATTAATAAATAAAAAAAGTTACCCCTTACAAAGTTTGTGTTTGTAAGGGGTATTTTAATTTAATGAGCTTTTCTTGGCTTTTTGTTCTGACCAAACTTTATTAATGTACGTGCAATCATAACAGCAACTAAGGCTATACCCACATCGGCAAGCTCTGCCAATAGAAGTGACTGCATGGACGGAAAGAAATTTATAATCATTACAGTAAACTTTACCAAGAGTACCAACAAGATATTAAGAAGGACTATTGATTTGGTGCGGCGTGATAAGTTGATCATTTGGGGCAGTCTATGCAGTTCATCAGTCATAATAACCATATCTGCTGATTCCATAGAGACATCACTGCCTAATGCGCCCATGGATATTCCTATATCTGCTCTAGAGATTGCCAAAACATCATTAATGCCCTCTCCCACAAAGGCTGTCTTATTGTTTTGAGTTATATAACCCTCGACAATGTTAAGCTTATCTTGAGGCAAACACTTGGCATGATATTTGTCTATCCCTGTCAAAATAGATACATTAGAAGCTACTTGAGAATTATCTCCTGTAATCATAACTGTTTGCTTTACACCCAGTTTTTTCAATTCTTCTATGCTTTGTTTTGCTTCAGGCTTTATTGTGTCTTCAAGTATAATTGCGCCCAAATATTTCTTATCTTGTGCTACATATATAACAGAGCCGTCAAATTTTTGATTTATTGTTATGTCATGGTTACTCAAAAGTTCATAATTTCCCGCAAAAACAGTTTTGCCTTCAACAATTGCTTCTACACCTAAGCCTACATAGCTTTTGTGCTGAGTGACTTTGGACAGATCAACTGCTTTAGCATATTTTCTTATAACTGCACGGGCAAGCGGGTGTGAGCTGTATATATCTGCATAAGCCGCAGCAGATAAAACATCATCTTCGCTATAATTTTGAGCGGGTATAATTTTATTTACTTCAAACACTCCTGTAGTCAAAGTACCTGTTTTATCAAAGATAAAGGTATCAATATTAGATAATCTTTCCAAATAATCTGTTCCTTTAAACAATACACCGTTTTTTGAAGCCGCACCCAGAGCGCAAAAAAAGCTTACCGGAATAGACAAAACAAGCGCACATGGACAGGACACTATCAAAAAGGTAAGTGCAGTCTTAGCCCAAACACCCCATGTTACAGCATTCATTTTAAAAATAAGCGGAATTATTAACCCTATAATTATTGCAATACCTACAACGGCAGGTGTATAAACTCTAGAAAATTTGGTTATAAACTGCTCACTTTTTGATTTTTTGGAAGATGCATTTTCTACCAATTCTAATATTTTGGAGGCTGTGCTTTCTTTATAAAGACGGCTGACTTGAACTGTCAGTGAATTTTGCAGATTAATACTTCCTGATAATACCTCATCCCCCGGAATTACTGTTTTAGGCAAGCTTTCACCGGTCAGCGAGGAAGTGTCAAGCGTGCTTGTTCCTTCGGTTACAGTGCCGTCCAAAGCCGCCATTTCACCTACTTTAATCAAAATTTTATCCCCAACTTTAACATTTTCGGGATGAGTTACATCCATAGTATTTTCTGGGTCAATTTTGGTTACTGACTGCTGCTTATTATCTATAAGTTGTTTTATATTATTGCGGCTTTTATTAACAGCCAAATCCTGCAAAAATTCGCCTATTTGATAAAACAGCATGATTGTAACGCCTTCAAAATATTCGCCTATAATAAATGCGCCTACAGTAGCTATGGTCATAAGAAAGTTTTCATCAAATATCCTTAAACGCAAAAGGTTTTTAAAAAACTTAAATAATACTGTGTAAGAAATCATTAAATATGCGATAAGATACAAACCCAATAGATAATAAGACTGCAAAACATCAGTCAATTCCAATATAAATGCAAGCACTAAGACCAAAGCACCCATAATCTTAATCAGATTTTTTATAGAAAAAATATTTGATTTAATTTTATGGTCATCATTATCTTTAGCGGCAATGTCTATTAACACAGCCTGAGGCTCACGCTGTCTGATTGTCTTATTGATTAAAAAAAATAATTCCTTATTGTCAAGATTGTCGTCATATTCCAAAAACAGCTTTTGTGCCGTAAAATTATATAATACATTTTTTAAATTTGGCAGACTTTTTAAGTCCTGTTCGACTTTACTTGCACATACCGCACAGTCAATCCCTGTAACTTTATAAACTTTTTTCATAAATTTATCCTTTAGTTAGTCAACTATTTCCAAGGCATGATCAGATGCCGAATTGATTATTGCATAGATGTGATCATCTTTTAGAGAATAAGCAACATTCTTGCCGGTCTTTTTTGAAGAAAGCAAGCGCATTCTTTTGAGCATGCCAAGCTGATGGCTTACCGCTGAATGCGTCATGTCAAGATTTTGAGCTATTTCACACACATTAAGCCCATCAGTCATAGATAATAAAAGCATAATTTTGAGCCTTGTGGGGTCTGATAACGCCTTTAAAAACCCTGCCATTACTTCTACCGTCTCCAGCGAAAACGGGATATTTATTTGTCTTACATCTTCACAGCTATGCATATCGAACTCCTTATATTTGAATATATGAACAACTATTCATATATATAATATAACATATTTATAATAAATGTGTAAAGAATCTTATTGCCCAAAAAATACAAAAAGGGAGTTTTAGTTGAAAAAATATGTGTTAGATAGTATAATAACTGTTACCCCCTAATCAAATTAAATTATATAGATTTTTTATATAGACATATTGCAAAATTTAAAGGTGTAATCAAGGTATAATAATGAACGATTTTGATTTTGAACAAAGTCAAAGTGAAAAAAATGAATATGATGAATTATGGTCTGAGATTTTACAGGAATTAGAGACAACCATTTCGGCTGTCAGTTTTGATGTTTTTATAAAATCAATGAAGCCGCTTACAGTCAAGGACGAAAAGCTGGTATTGATGTGTGAAACCAATGCTAATAAAGCCGTAATTGTAAAAAACTATCTCAAGCAGATAAATGCCGCAATTTCCAAAAAGTTTGCTCATCTTAGCGCACTTATTATAACTTCTTCAGAAAAAGATGAATTTATAAGCAAGCCTGATGAATTTTTGGACTTGGTGCCTTCTCCTCCTGAACAGCCAGTATCAAGTATTTTTAATTCAAAATACACTTTTGATAATTTTGTGGTAGGCAAAAGCAATCAGTTTGTATATGCCGCTGCACGTGCCGTTACAGAAAACACAGGCAATTCATATAATCCGCTGTTTATATACGGCGGAGTGGGGCTTGGCAAAACGCATATAATGCACGCTGTGGGCAATTACATAACCAAAAAACGCCCTGAACTTAAGGTTTTGTATGTTACAAGTGAACGCTTTATGAATGAGCTTATTGATTCAATCAGATCGGGCAATCGTGATCGAAGCAATTCTATGAACTTTAGAAACCGCTACCGCAATATAGATATTTTGATGGTGGATGATATTCAATTTATTGCCAATAAGACAAGCACTCAGGAAGAATTTTTTCATACGTTTAACGATCTTCACGATAAGGGCAAGCAGATTATTATTTCGAGCGACCGTCCGCCCAAAGAAATCAACCCTCTGGAAGAAAGGTTAAGAAGCAGGTTTGGTTGGGGGCTTATAGCCGATATTCAACCGCCTGATTTTGAAACTAGGCTTGCAATTTTGCAAAAGAAATCTCTTCTTCAAAATTATAATATTTCTGATGAAGTTTTGGCTTATATTGCTGAACAAAACGATACCAATGTCAGGGTATTGGAAGAAAACCTTACAAGGGTATATTTTCATTCAAAATTATTTGAAGAGCCTTTGACTGTTGAACTTGCGGGCAAGGTTCTAAAAGACAGCACAGGCGAAGCTAATGAAACTCTGTCTATTGATGTTATTATTGATACATGCTGTAGATATTATAAGGTCACACGTGAAGAGATGTTTGGCAAGAAGAAAAATAAAGAAATTGTCTATCCCAGACAAATGTGTATTTATCTTATAACCGAGATTTTGTCTATGCCGCTTGCAAGCATAGGTCAGATTTTTGGCGGACGTGACCATACTACAATAATGTATGCACGTGATAAAATTGCAGGAGAACTTAAAAACAATCCCCACATAAAAACTGCATGTCAAGATATAAGAAATATAATATACAAAAAGTAATTATTTTTTTTGACTAGCCTTAATTTTTTGAGGTGCTTTGAATCGAGCCTTTATAGATACATCTGCTTGAACTTGTATAACTTCTGGGTCTTTAGTTGGTATATCTGTTTCCATCACATCTTGTATAGGTTCAATATGTTCTATAGGGTCTTCATTAACATTAATAACTTCTTCTTCTATTTCATTCATGCTTTCTTCCAGAGCTTGTGCATTAACAGACTCAGTTACTTCTAAAATATCAGAAGCTATGACCTCTTTATCTTGTGTTGGCTCAATTGAAACAACATTATTAGAATTAAAGACATCAGAGCCATCGCCTTGTTCATATAATTTGTTAAGATACGCATCTTCATCAAGTTCTAGCATTTCATTATCGTCAGTCATTTTAATTACCTCTTATAAAAATGTTATTATAAGATATAACAAAACTATGCCAAATATACCAAAAACGGCAGAAATAAAGGCGTTAAGCGGATTAATAGGCAAGGCGGTAAGCCCAAACAGATTAAAAAGCAGCAACAAAAGACAGCCCATGACCGCATTAATAAAAACGCCCCACAACCCTTTGTTTTTGATTTTTAAAAGCCAGCATGAAAAAATAATAAGGGCAATGCCCAAAACCATAGATGTAGCTATCTCTATGTAAAATACTAAGTCCATAGTATAATATATTAGCTTGTCCTGCTTGATATAATATGTTTAAAAAATATATTTTGGATTTTATTGACGAATTATTTTATCTTGCACATTTTAACTTTATTGTCCTCAAACTCTATACCTACAAAGCCCTGTTTTAACAGCTTGTCATAAGCCGAATAATCAAGACAGTTAATATATTGTGACGAACTTTCTAAAACTTGCATTTTTCTATCTGTAAACTTTATCAGATAGCCAAAATCAATCCCAAAATCTTTTTTGACACATACAAGCCTAAAATCCCTTTTGAAAAAGAAAGTAAGGCTTGCTTGATTTTCTAATTGCACCACTGCACAAAGACAGATATTTTTTTTGGCTATTTTAAGCAAGCTTTGATAAAGCATGGATGCAATGCCTAGCTTTCGATAATTCTTATCTGTCATTACACCCGAATATTCAAATACAGGTATATCATCCTCAACGTGAAAATAATAGCTGTTTACCAGTCTTTTTAAAATACCAGAGTATGTTTGGTCATAGTCAATAGCACTTAGGCCTATTAGCTTGCCGTCATCAAATGCACCCAGCATTATTCCGCCAAAATCAAGAAGATTTTTCAAATCGCTGTTAACATACGGATAAAAAAACTCTTTACGCTCCAAAGCCTCAATTTGAGCGTTATAAAAATCAAACACTTTTTCATAATCAGAGATGTTAAGAACTTTTATTTCCATAATTACATTTTTTCTATAGGCTTTAACAAAAGCAACTCCATGCCTGTTTTGAGACAATTTTTGACCGCTAAGGTAAGCAGCACTCTTGCTTTTTGAATGTTTTTATCTTCATCAATAATCTTATAGTCAAAATAAAACTTATTATAACCTTGGGCAATATCGATTATAATTCGAGCAATTATTGACGGCTCATAATTTTGTGATGCCAAAACTATCTGATCCAAAAAGCTGTCAATCTTTTTGATAAGTATCAAAGAATTGTCATCCAAAAAGGTTGAATAATCGGCATGGGCATTATTTAGTTCTTGGGGCAATGTATAAGTGTGGTAATCAACATCTGCTTTTTTTAATACACTGCAGCATCTAGCATGAGTATATTGAAGATAAGGGCCTGTTTCGCCGTCAAAATTGAGTACCCTATCCCACGAAAAGACAATGTCTTTTATCTTAGAATTACATAGTGAAGAAAATATTACAGCGCCCACTCCTACTGCTTCTGCAGTCTCGTCAATATTATCCGAATCAGGATTTTTTTCTATAATAATGCTTTTGGTCTTTTCTACTGCTTTATCCAAAACCTCAGATAATTTTATAAGCTTTCCGCTTCTTGTGGACATTGAACCGTCTTCCATACTTACCATGCCGTATGCAACATGAATAAGGTCTTGTGCCCAATCATAATCCATAAGCTCAAGCACTTTAAAAAACTGCTTAAAATGCAGGTTTTGCTGGTAAGCGACAACATAAAGGCATTTATAAAAATCATAAGTTTGTTTTCGGTAAATTGCTGTGGCTATATCACGTGTAGCATAAAGGCTTGCTCCGTCACTTCGCAAAATTAGACAGGGCGGCATATCGTATTCTTCTAGCATTACAACCTTAGCACCCTCGCTCTCAGTCAGAAGATTTTTTTGTTCCAAAGTCTTGACTACAGGCTCAACCTTATCAATAAAAAAGCTTTCGCCAAGGTAAGAGTCAAAGGCTATATCCAGCCTTTTATATATAATCCCGATATTATCTAAAGTAATCTTTTTAAAATTTTGATATATTTCTTGCGCCTCAAGGTCTTGCTGTTCTATCTTTTTTGACCAGTCTCTTGCAACGTCGTCAAGTTTAGGATTTTTTTCCGCCTCCTCATGATAGCGTACATATAACCCCAGCAGTTCGTCCAGACCGTTTTCTTGCAGTTTTTGGGGACTTCCCCACATTTTATAAGCTGTAATGAGCTTACCAAACTGTGTGCCGTGGTCTCCCAAATGATTGATTCCTACAGCCTTATATCCCAAATAGTTAAAAATCCTATAAAGTGAGCCGCCTATTGCCGTTGTAGAAAGATGTCCCATGTGAAAATGCTTG
>CALAYY010000138.1 GCA_937895465.1 uncultured Clostridia bacterium
TTTAAAAGCGGTATTTCACCTTATTTATACATACCTAAGATAATAGACGGTTATGATGTCAGCATTATAGGAGCAAACGCTTTTAAGGATTGCTTAACTATAAAGCAAGCCTATATATATGAAAAGGATTTGACAATAGAAAGCAATATATTTTCTGGATGTAATGCCTTGGAAAAGATAACTATACCTTTAGTTGATATTGGATACACTACAAGAGATAACCACATTGTTATGTATTATTTTAACAGCGTAATGCCCAACTCACTTAAATCAATAACAATAATAGAGGGCTTGACCGCTTTAAATGAACATGCTTTTGCTTGGTGTACTAATGTGGAAACTATTAACCTTCCTAATAGTCTGGTTGTAATAGGAGATTATGCATTTTTTGATTGTCAAAGCTTAAAAAACATCAAAATTCCTGACGGCGTAACTTCTATAGGTGAAGCAGCTTTTAGAAACTGCTATTTGCTGTTAAGCATTAATATACCTGACACAATTGAAATTATTCGTATGGAAACATTTAGCACTTGCCGAAGTCTAAAAGAAATAAAACTCCCTGAAGGGATTTTGAGAATAGAGATGAATGCATTTTATGATTGCAGCATGTTGGAAAAAATTAATTTACCTGACGGTTTGGAGATTATTGACGATTTTGCTTTTCAAAAATGCAGCAAATTAAATAATATTAAAGTGCCTGCCTCTATAAAAAAAATTGAACAGCTTGTCTTTTATAACTGCTTTTCATTAAATGAGCTTGAATTGCCTGAAGGTCTGACAACCATTGACCAATATGCCTTTTTTGGTTGTACTTCTCTAAAAAATATCTACTTGCCTGATTCAATTGCTGAAATAGGAGAATACGCTTTTTTTAGTTGCAGCTCACTTGGAAGTGTCCGATTGCCTTCAAGCTTAGAAACATTAAATGATTCCGTTTTTAGTTCTTGTTCTAGCCTTAGCAATATTACCTTAAATGAAGGCTTAAAAACCATAAAGACGTCTGCCATCAGCAATTGTTTAAACTTAACAAAAATTAATATCCCTTCAACTGTAACATCAATAAACCTTTTTGCTTTTGGTGGCTCAGCAATTAACGAAATGGTATTTAACAGCACAACGCCGCCTACTATCAATGAAATGATGTATCTTGAATATCTAAAAATATACGTTCCTGATGAATCCTTAAATGCATATAAAACAGCTACCAATTGGACTCAATACAGCAGCTTTATATACCCCAAAAGCAGTCAAAAATAATTTTAATGGGATTTGTTTGACAAAGCCAGCCCTATTAGCAAGCCAAAACTAAAAGCATGTCTTTGTAAATCTATCAAGACTATAATGCACTTAACAAAAGGGCTAAAAATAATTAATTATGAAGATTTTGTAGTAACTAATAATTTACAACATTATTATTTTCAACGTTTTCTGCTGCATTTTCTTCATTAAAAATATAAATTGATCGGTTTTCTAAGAAATTATAAATCATTTTCTGCATTTTATCATCTATTTTTAAAACTTTATAAAGTAAGCTATCTAATTCTATAGCTAATCTGTCAATATTACGATTATGACTATCAATATCGTCTTCCTTTAAATCATCTATATTAAGAAAATCTTGCTCTTTTTGAATAATCTCTATTATAACTTTTTCAAGATCAGTATGAGCTTTAAAAATATCTTTTTTAGGTAATATTATTTTTTGAAAAACCAATTTATTAAAATAATCACAACTGTTTTTTGTATATAAAACATACCATAATAATAAAGATGATTTTAACCATCCTAAGATAGAAAATAAACTATATTTATCTTTATATTCATCTTTTAAAGTTAAAACAATATAATCACAAGAAGAAGCTATTTTTAAAGGATAACTATAATTTTCTACGATATATGTTGCTCCGCCATCAGCAATAATAATACAATCTTGATTAATATAATTTTTGATGTACTCATTATCCATAGAATTAAATATGGGAATAGAGCATCTTAATAAAGCATATTCTAGTCTACAACTGCCCTTTTGTATAAATATCGTATTCCCTTTATTAACGCCATTTTGGAAATCCTTAATTATATCGTTATTAGACTCAAAAATATCAATATCAAATATTTCATCTAAAGTGTTAAATTCGTTTTCAATTTTTTCTTGAATAAGAAAAAACTCACTTTGATTAAGTAAATTCGAATATGATTTTATAGTTTTTTCAAATAAATCAAATATTTCATAGTTCTGATTGCTCATTTTATTTATAGCTTTTTTTTGTGTTAATTTAATAACTTCTTTTAAGGTAGCTTCATGTAAGCAATCATCAACAATATATACCTTATCATTAAAATAACCAATACTACCATATTGATTTTTTATTGCAATAATAGCAATTAGCTTGTTTTCTGAAATTTCTTCAATTAAAGTATCAAACTTATCAAGATAACCATTTGATGTCATTATTTCACTATAAATTTCATTAAGCATATTTGATATTATATCTTTATTGGTTTTTATGCCAGTAATTATATTAGAGTCTATTGCACCTATAATAATGTAACCCAGACCTTTATTAAATATTGCAATTATTGATTTTTTTATTTCATCTTTAATTAATGAAGATACACAAAGGCATCTATTTGATTCGATTATTTCCTTGATGAGTTCTATAATTAACTTGTTTTCAACTGTACTAATTGATAATTCTGGAGAAAAAAATGATTCTTTTAGTTTATTAAAAGAAATATCTTCCAAGTTAAAAAAGGTAGTTCTGCTCCCAATCTCATCTAAATTATGTGCATCTGAAGCTTCTAAAAAGACTAAAGGTTTATCTCTTTTGATATCTTTTATAAAGTCTTTTAATTTTTTTAAAGTGCTTGAATTATTACATGATATCCCATCTAATGCAGGATGTTTAATTACTTTTGAAAGAAATGGATTCTTTTCAAAGACATATAGTAATCCTTTTGAATTTTCTATATGGGGAGCATAAATAATAACTTCCTTGTTATCAAAAGTATCAAGCAAATTAAAAATATCTTTTTTGGCTTCTCCTATAAATTGTCCATTATCAGACTCGCTATAACCAAAATCTTTAACATAATTGCATATTGTATTGATTTCAATTTTTGGATTAAAGATAATAACAATATGAACACCAGGATTGACCTCTAATTCTACCCCTGGAAAAACATTTACATAATTATATATTTGATATAGCTCTTCAACATCTTTTGTTTTTTCATCTGTAATAGAATATTTTTTAATAAAATCATATTCTTGTCTAATATTATCTTTAAGCTGAGAATATTTCTTATAAGCTGCTATTGTATTATGATCTGTAAAAGCAATAATGTTAATTTCTTTCTCATAACATTTTCTTAAAATAGCGTTTATACACTTATCAGGTTCTGATTTTGTTTTGTAGTCTTCAGAATAAATTGTGTGGATATGAAGATCCGCTTTATATCTTTTCATAATACCTATATTATAACATATATTTACATTTTTCAACTTATTTATAATAAATTTTTTACAGATATAAATTAACATTGCTTAAATATATAAAGTAAAATTATTTCATATGTCCTATTGGGAGATAGAGAGGATTTACTGCGTAATGCTATCACGCCGGTTCGCTAAAAACAGTCCACAGGACTGTTTTTTTAATGCTCACGTTCAAATCCCTCCCATGTAAAAAGGATAGGCTGTCGCCTATCCTTTTGGCGGAGAGAGAGGGATTTGAACCCTCGTATGGATTCCTCCATAACACGATTTCGAGTCGTGCTCTTTCAGCCGCTCAGACATCTCTCCATATATAGTCAAATCATTTTATAATATTTCTTGAAAAATTGCAATATAAAGAATAACTTAATTATTGGTAAATATACTATTTACAAAAGACAACAAAATAGGTATAATCTTATCACCAAATATATTGGGGGATTATATGTTTCAAAATCAAAGCGATTTTAATCAAGAAATTGTGAAAAAAGCACAAAAAAGCATCTTGAAAAAATCATTAATAACAATACTTGCTTCTGCTTTCTTTATTATTTTGATGGGTCTTTTAATGTTCTTAATGCAAGAAATTATTTTTGGCACCGTTTTTGTAACTTTGGGAGGTTTCGACCTTCTTTTATTTATAATAATTTTATTTAATATGAAAAAATCTATTAAAAATCAAAATATGGCTTATCAGATGTTTTTTGACTTTGATGAAGATGTTTTTAAAGTTACTACATTTAAAGATGGTGAGATAACAGGCTTTGGCAAACACTTATATCATGAATTGGCAAAAATTGAGGAAAGAAAAGACTATCTCATGATTTATCCTACAAATGCTCTTTTTTATATTATGCAAAAAGATAAGATGGTTGAGGGTGATTTTTACAGCCTTAGAACTTTTTTATACAACAAACTAACCACTCGATACAAGGTGATGTATAAAGAAAAGCAAATTAAAAAAACTAATTGATGATTTAGTGATTATATTTATCAACTAAAATGGGGGAAGATAAATGTTTCAAAATCAAAGCGATTTTAATCAAGAAGTTGTAAAAAGAACTCAAAAAGGGCTTGGTCAAAAATCAAAAATCCTTACCTATTGTATATCATGTTTTATAATTGTTTTCGGAATTATTATGTTATTAACGGGCAGTCGAGATTTTGGAATAGCCGTAATGCTCGTCGGATTTTTTTTAATTTTATTTATAACCTTGATGTACTATAAGATTAAAAAACAAAATAAGAAGATGAGATATAAACAATCTCAAGTCTTTTTTGAATTTGATGAAAATATTATAAAGATTACCTCATTTCGAAACAGTGAATTAAGAAGTTTTTTGAAGCTGTATTATGAAGATATCGTCAAAATAACTGAATTAAAAGACTACCTTTTGATTTATTCAAATATCGCAAATTATTATATAATGGAAAAAGCTAAAATGCTAGAAGGCAATTTTGATGATTTAAGAATTTTTCTTATGAACAAATCAAGCAGCAATTATAAAATTTTGTATAAACAGTAAGCCCCAAAAAAGATATAAGATTATTATTATCAACTTAATATGGATAAGATATATGTTTCAAAATCAAAGCAATTTAAATCAAAAACTATTAAACAAGGTATTAAGAATTATTTTTTATAGGTATTTTTTTGGATTTTCAATTTGTATAATCCTTTTGTTTTTTATTGGAATATTAATGCTGTTTTCAAATGAAATTATTGGAGGAACAGTTATTCTATCTTTTGGAATTATTTTCTTGGTTTATTTACTTAATAATATAATTTTTTTAATAAAATCTTATAAAAACAAAAAAGCATTAATAAGGTTTTTTGATTATGATGAAAACTGTTTAAAAGTTAGGTCATATTATGATGATGATTTGAAAGATTTTATCAAACTAGATTATAATGAGGATATTAAAATAATAGAAGAATACAAAATATATCTTTTTATTTATATTTCTATCGGTATTTTCGTTATGGAAAAAGATAAAATGATTGATGGCAATTTTTATGACCTTAGAACTTTTTTAAATAATAAATTAAATAAAAGATACAAAGTGATGTATAAAGAAAAACAAAGCAAAAAAACTAATTGATAATCTGGTAATAATTTTAATTTTTATCAACTAAACATGGGAGATATAAATGTTTCAAAATCAAAGCGATTTTAATCAAGAAGTTGTAATCAAAGTCTATAAGATTATTACACTAAAAAGAAAAATTTTTGGTTTTGTCTTTTGCGCTTTTATGCTGTCTCTGTCTTTGATTTTTGTGAAAAATGACTTGCGAGAACTTGGTTTTTTCTTTTTCTTTATTGGTTTTGTCTTTTTGGCTTTTGAGTTCATAACATTCTCAAATTTGAAAAGAAGATTAAAAGAAACAAGTAAAAAAGCTTGTTTGACTTTTTTTGATTTTGATGCCGATACATTAAAAATAACTGAATCAAGGAATGATGTTATTATTGGTTTTACAAGACTGGAATATCAGGATATCCATAAAATTGAAGAGTACAAAGACCATGTATTAATCCATATGGTTAACACTCTTTTTTTCATTATGGAAAAAGATAAAATGACTGAGGGCGATTTTTACAGCCTTAGAACTTTTTTATATAACAAATTTGGTTCACGCTACAAGACTAAACAAAAAGATAATTAAAAAACCCAGCTTACAATTCCGTCTGCAAACTCTAATCCCAGCTTTTTTTGCAGACTGTATGATGCAGTATTAGAAATGATTATATGTGCATAAGGGATATGACCTTGTTTTAGCTTCTCATTGATAAGATACGCCTCCAAAGCATAGCCTACGCCCTTTCTCTTATGCTCTGCCATTACCTCTAGCATTCCCATTGCACCCTCATCATGCACACCTATAAAGCCCATAATATCCGCACCTAAAAACGCTCCATACATGCACTTGCTATTAATACGCTCTGTTATGTAATCGGCATCAGCTGAACGGGAATAATTTTTTACCACAAAATCAATATAATCCAAGGTAAGCTCTCTTATCTCAAAGTCATAAGAATGCTGAATGGGAATTTTCTTGGTATAAACTGCTTGATAGCATTCTACCTTTTGTTTTAAACCAAATCTTTCTTCTATCTTATTAAAATAAAAATCCTGATGAGTCACAAAGCAGTCAGCATCAGCTTTGCATAAATTAAGCATACCGTCAATATCTGTCTCAATATCTGCACTTATTCCATAGGCGTCGCTGTTATTATTAAAAACCATAACGCCTAAGCTATCGGCATATATTACATCAGCTTGATGATGAATGATACTGTCGATAATGTCTGCGTTAAGCAATGGGTCTTTATTAAGATATTTTAATGCAATTTGATTTTTATCCATTTTCATATCCATATTTTAAAAATCGCCGTAGCTTTCGGCGATTTTACTTTTTTGTTATAATAATTTTTCTAATAGTTCATTGACTGTTTTGGGATTAGCCTTGCCTTTGGTGGCTTTCATTGCCTGCCCAACAAAGAACGCTGTCGCTTTTTTATTGCCGCCTCTTAAGTCATCTGCGGCAGCAGGATTGTTTTTAATGATTTCAAGCAGGATTTTTTCCAGTTCTCCTTCATCGCTTATCTGTCCCAAATTGAGCTTTTTTATCAGGTCTTGAGGGTCAGCTTGATTATCCTTATCCCACATATATTCAAACATTGTCTTAGCGGCATTTTGGTTGATAACATTGTCAGCATAAAGCTTGAGCATTTTGGCAAGATTTTCAGCTTTTATAGGCAAAACAATTTCGTCACTGTCATGCTCTTTTAGTTTTCGCATAACCTCAGTCATAATCCAATTGGATATCATCTTGGGGTTATTATATTCTTGTACACACTTGTCAAAAAAGTCAGCAATTACCCTGTCACTTGTCAAAATCTCTGCATCATATTGGGGCAAATTAAGTTCTTCCATATACTTTTTGGCACGTGCTTTGGGAAGCAATGGTAAGCTTTTTCTAACATTATTTACAAACTCACGACTGACATTGACAGGCACCAAATCAGGATCGGGAAAATATCTGTAATCTTGGGCATTTTCTTTGGTACGCATAGTAAAAGAGCGTGATTGTTCGTCATCCCAACGTCTTGTTTCTTGAACAATCTTACCGCCAGACTCTAAGACTTCAGTCTGTCTTTTTACCTCATAATTAATAGCTCTTTGAACTGCCTTAAAAGAAGCTAGATTTTTCATCTCAGTTCTTGTGCCCAAAGGCTCGCCTGCTTTGTGAAGTGATATATTGACATCACAACGCAAGGATCCTTGCTCCATTTTGACATCAGAAACACCTATATATTTTAATAATGCTTTTAAATTTTCCAAAAAAGTCAGCGTCTCTTCCGCAGAAGACAAATCAGGCTCGGTGACTATTTCTATCAAAGGCACTCCGCCACGGTTATAGTCAACAAGACTTCCAGAAAACTCCGAATGCACAAGCTTACCGGCATCTTCTTCTAGATGTATATGATTGATTCGGATTTTTTTAATACCATTCTCCGTATTAATCTCCAAGTATCCGCCCAAACACAAAGGATGATATAATTGGCTGAGCTGATAAGCCTTGGGCAAATCAGGATAATAATAGTTTTTCCTATCCCACTGTGTTACGGTGTTAATATCGCAATTAAGGGCAAGCCCTGCCTTAATTGCATATTCAACTGCCTGTTTGTTAAGCAGAGGCAATGTTCCAGGCATGCCTAAACATGTAGGACAGCAATTAGTGTTGGGCTCCAAAGAAAACTCGTTTTTACATGAGCAAAAAATCTTGGTGTTGGTCTTTAATTCGTTATGGACTTCAAGTCCTATTACAGTTAGATAACTCATTTTGATAACCTCTCATACGCTTGTGCCGCATCAAACATCATCTGTTCGCCAAAATGCGGTGCAATTATCTGTAAGCCTATCGGCAAACCTTTGGAGCTAAGTCCCGCAGGTATGCTTATTGCCGCATTACCGGCAATATTGACAGGCACAGTAAATACATCAGACAAAGCCATTGCTACTTTATCGTTTTGCTTTTCACCAAATTTGAATGCCGGTGTAGCAGACGTAGGAGTGACTATCAAATCGCATTTTTCAAATGCCTGTAAAAATGTGTTTTTTATTAAAGTCTGAACCTTTTGGGCTTTTATATAATATTTTTCAAAACATGCACTGGTTAACATATAATTTCCAAGAAGTATTCTACGCTTTACCTCATATCCAAAACCTTCGCTTCGGCTCTTAAAATAAATGCTCAAAAGGTCGTCAAAATTATCACTTCTATAGCCGTATTTGATGCCGTCAAATCTAGAGAGATTGGATGCGGCTTCTGCACTTGCCAAAACATTGTATGTCGGCATTGCATATTCCAAAGTTTTCATAGATAGCTCTATAATTTCCGCACCTTGATTTTCAAGCTTTTTGAGTTCTTGATTCATTGTATTCTTTACATCGTTGTCAGTTATCTGGTCAAAAAACTCTTTGGGGATGCCTATCTTTCTACCTTTGAAAGAAAAATCTTGATTTAATTTTAGATTAGAATCGCCGCAAGATGTGGTATCAAGCTCATCCTTACCGCTTATAATCTTAAATATCAATGCAGCATCTTGTGCCGTTTTGGTTATAGGTCCTACTTGATCAAGACTGCTTGCAAAAGCAACAACGCCGTATCTTGATACTGTTCCGTAAGTGGGTTTTACGCCGACTACACCGCACAAAGCAGCAGGCTGTCTTATAGAACCGCCAGTATCAGAGCCAAGAGCGGCATAAGCAAAA
This sequence comes from uncultured Clostridia bacterium, assembly GCA_937895465.1. Taxonomy (GTDB): domain Bacteria; phylum Bacillota; class Clostridia; order Christensenellales; family DUVY01; genus DUVY01. The sequence goes on from CALAYY010000138.1 coordinate 9,275, forward strand.
TCGGCGGCAATACTCGCCGCACTGCCTCCGCTAGAGCCTCCTGGAACATACTCATTGTTAACAGGGTTGAGAACTTTGCCTTTATATGAGGTTTCATTGCTTGACCCCATAGCAAATTCATCCATATTGGCTTTGCCTATAATAATGGCATCTTGTTCTAATAGTTTGCGAACTACTGTAGCTGTATATTGCGGAACAAAATTTTGAAGCATTTTGGATGAGCAAGTTGTAGGAATACCTTGTACACAGATATTGTCCTTGAGTACAATAGGTACACCTGCAAGCAAACCTAATTTTTCACCCTTTTGAAGTCTTTTATCAATCTTTTTGGCACTTTCTAAAGCGTCTTCTGAATTGACATAATTAAGTGCGTTAAGATGAGAATTTTTTTCTATTTGTTTTAAACAGCCGCTTACTACTTCTTCGCTTGAAACTTGTTTTTTGTTGAGCAGCTCTATAATCTCTACCAATGTCTTTTTATGCATAATTTCACTCCACAACGGTAGGCACTTTAAATGCGCCGTCTTCCTGTTCGGGTGCGTTTTGTAATAACAATTCTCTATCCATAGAAGGCTTAATTACATCTTCTCTCAAGTCCTCTATATTTATTGGCTTGCAATAAGTCGGCTCAACACCGTTAGTATCAAGCTCGTTAAGCTTGTCTATATAATCTAATGCTTTGTTTAAATCTTTTTCAAAGCTGATTAATTCTTCATCATTTAGTTCTAATCTCGATAATATTGCTACTTTCTTTAATTCTTCCTTATTTATCATAAATCGTCCTCCTTAAGTTCTCTTTGCTTAAAATTTTGATTAGGTAATTTTGTAGAATACTTTCCCGAAAAACATGCATCGCAATAGCCATAATCTTTTCTTAATCCGATATTTTTCACATCTTCTATCGGAAGATATCCTAAAGAATCAGCACCTATCTTTTGACGAATCTCTTCTATGGTATAATTGACCGCAATCAAATCATCTCTTGACGGTATATCCGTACCAAAATAACACGGCCATAAAAACGGAGGAGAGGCTATACGCACATGCACCTGTGTAGCTCCTGCCTCTTTTAGCATTCTGATTATATTGGCGCAAGTCGTTCCCCGTACTATAGAATCATCTATTAATATTACCCTTTTCCCTACGACATTATTCTTCAAAACATTGAGCTTAATGCTCACGCTCATTTCTCTTTCGGCTTGAGTGGGCTTAATAAATGTACGCCCTGTATAACGGTTTTTGATAAGCCCTTCTTCATAAGGGATATTGCTTGCTTGGGCATACCCAACTGCAAAGTTAAGCCCTGAATCAGGAACGCCTACAACAATATCAGCGTCAGCAGGGTGTGCTTTTGCCAAAATTTTGCCCGCTTCAACTCTTGCGTTATAAACACTCACACCGTCTATAATACTGTCCGGTCTTGCAAAATATATATATTCAAATACACATAATGACTTATGAGGGTCTTGTGCATATTGGATTGACCTTAGACCGTTTTCGTCAATAATGACCATTTCGCCCGGAGCGACATCCCTTACAAACTTGGCTCTTATAACATCTAATGCCGCCGTCTCACTTGCTAAGATATAAGAATTTTTTAGTTTTCCTATACATAAGGGTCTAAAGCCTTTTGGGTCTCTTATACCCATAAGCTTTCTAGGGCTCATAACTATAAGAGAATAAGCACCTTGCAGTTCTTCCATAACCTTAATCATGGCCTCTTCTATTGAGTGCGTTTTGGTTCTTGCTCTTGCAGCCAAGTGCATAATAACTTCTGTATCGGTGGATGACTGAAAGATTGCGCCTTTATGTTCAAGGTTGTATCGTAGTTCATCTGCATTAGTGATGTTGCCGTTATGAGCTATAGTAAGGCTTCCCTTGACATAACGGCTTACCAATGGCTGTGCACTCTCTCTTTCGGACTCTTTTCCAGCAGAGTACCTGACATGACCTACAGCTATAGTGCCTTTTAATTCGGCTATGTTTTCCGAATCAAAAACTTCATTAACAAGTCCCA
>CALAYY010000139.1 GCA_937895465.1 uncultured Clostridia bacterium
GAAGGCTGCAAGCTATACGATATCAACAATAAGGAATATACTGATTTTGGCGCTCGGAATGAAGTCCAAGCAAAGCAATCTGATGAAGGTTATATTCTTTACAAAGATAGGAAAACGCCTGATGAGTAACCACTATGTCTCTTTTTTCAAAGCCCTGTAGAGCGGTTATATATTCGTTATCCAGCTTATCACATTCTAAAGCGTATTTTTCATAATTGCTCTCATACTCAGAAGCATTGTCAGGGTCAACTTGGATAAGTGCTTGTTTGATATTGTATAATATAATTTTGGTATTTTTTGGCGAAAGCCAAATATGCGGGTCAAAGGCTTGGTCATGTTCATCGGTGTGGTCTGTATGTTGTTCATCTTCGCCAAGAACTTCGACACCCTCCGATGCCTTGACTGTAATAAGCTTGGGATTTTCCAAAGTGTTAAGAACACTATCAACCCAATGCTCCATTCCAAGACCGTTATAAATAAAAACATCTGCCTTATTAAGATTGATCATATCTTTGGTTGACGGCTCAAAGTGGTGAGCATCTCCGCCTTGGGACATAATGTTATACACCTTGACATTATCGCCAGCTATTTTTTGAGTTAGGTCATAGATAGTATAAAAGCTTGTATAAACCTTAATACTGCCGTCATCTGTTGCCAGGCTGCAGCCTGACATCATCAACGAAATAAGCAAAAGAGATACTAAAATTAGTTTTTTCATATTCTATAGCCTTTCTTAAGTATGAGATGCAAATGATTTGCATTTGCATTAAATAATTTAAAATAAAAACAAGGACATGTCAAGCTTTTTTGTGGAATATAGTCACAATGGTGAAGATAGTCATAATGATTATAAACCGAGGAGTTGAGAGTCACGAGCAAGCGAAGCTTGCACATGACCGAAATGACGAAGGTTTTCAAGTTTAATTATAAACCGATATTAAAAAGACTATTCTTTTTATTTGATTTTAAATTAAAAAGAGCTAAATAAATGATGTTTTAAAGACATTATGAACAAGAAGTTTTTATAGCGCATAATAATATATAAACAGAGAATTTCTAGAAAAAACATCTGTCTCCTCCAAATCATAGTTTTTTCAGGGCGAAAGTATATTTTATCGCCCTGAAAAGCTTTTTGACTTAAATTGGATGCTTAAACTTAAGATTATGAACAACTAAAATCACTTAATGACTTTGTTTATCCTATTTTAAATCTTTTTTTCTGTTCTTTTCTCTCTTTCTTCTTGCGGTAATTTATATACTTCTCTTATCGTCTTATTCAAATCTTTAATTACTTTGGATTCTTTAATAGCATTGCAAAAACATACTGTAGCAAAAACGCTAATTATTGTTATGCCGATCAAAATAGTTAAACATATCATCAATAAATCGCAGTTCATTTTAATTTCTCCCTTTCGCTTCTTTTTTTACTCGATTCCATTCAATTTTAAAAATATGCTGAGATATTAAAATAATATTATTCTGTATTTCATCAAAATTGTCTTCTGTACTATCTGGCAATCTCTTCAACTCTTCGCTTAGCATTAAATGTAGTGTCTCGTTAAGATTCAAATTTAACATTATTTTGTTATAATTATTATAAAACTTCTTATTAATAAAGCTGTTAGAAGTCGCTATGTCATTTTTTTTCTCCGTTAGAACGCAAGAAACGCTTTGTCTTAATTGACTTAACCATTTATTTCTGCTCTTAGAAACTAGCTGTGAGTATATACTTCTATTAGCCATGTGTCTGTTAACGGCTATACCAATAATCACTCCAAAAAATGTTAATACACCGATTACTAATCTAGACATGCTTTCGCTTATACAAAAAAAGTTCACTCATTTCCCCTTGCAATATGAATCTTTATAGCAACTTACTAATATAAATTATATACATAATACTTTATAAAAAACTTTTTGTCTAATAAAATTAAATTCTTTTATATTTATATCCCAAAATCGCTAGCTGTTTCTCTTAGCTTCTCATAACACTCTGAAAACTCACTGTCATTTTTAAAGTGCCATTTTGTGCTTAAATCCATTTTATTATATACTTCAATTAATTTTGAAGCCTTATCATTATTAGTTATCCCTTTTTTTAGAGTGTTCATATATCCTGTTTGTGTCTTAAAATAGTTTGAGGCTGTTTGATATATTCTTTTTAATCTGTCAGGGATAATTGATGTCTGTTGTTTGTTTAGGTAGTTATAGCAGCCTATAAGTTCAAGAATTTTTGGGCGGTTATTTATTCCATAATAAACCATATAATCTTTGGGCTCTGTATAGCCAATTTCAAGAATTTTCTTAATAACATCTATTACTTTTGGATTGATGTCTTTAATTAAATTTAATAGCTTGATGCTTTTTTCACTTCCTATTATTTTTTCTATTACAGCGTCGTCCAAAGCTAAAAACTTTTCATAAACACTCAAAATTTTCTTTTGGGTACTGTAAGGTTTTAATGAGTCTACTGCAATAATCACATTTTCAGCCTGAAGCCTTAATTCAAAAGCTTGATTATAGTATGCTTTGATGCGTGTCAGCCTTGAGCCAGATACTTTGTCTTGCTCGTCTTCTGTTAGAAGGTTGTTATAAATATCCCACGCATCATATACAATATCAGCGTTATCTATAACATAATCTTTATCCGCATCCAAAAACGGCCTTAGACTGTCAGCGACTGCAACAACTTTTTCAAGTCCTTCATTTTGTTGTATGTAAGCGGTTTTCGCTGCCTGCAACTTAAAAGAATTTATAAACGGTTTTTGAAATTTGGATAATGCCTCATATTGTTTTAAAACGGTTCTAATACTTTCTTTATCTTGCAGCGTTATTTCGTCTTCTGTCTTTAATCCGTCTATTGCGTTTTGAACAGCTGTTATACGCTCTGAAAAAGGCGGCTTATTGTAATCGGCGTCATAACTAACGTTATATATGTCAACACCTTTGGAATAATCGGCGTTTATTGCGGCAGTGTTATATATCAATATTTTTGAATTTTTGATCTCTCCAAAATTTAAAAGGTCGTGCGTTTCATCTGAACTTATAG
>CALAYY010000140.1 GCA_937895465.1 uncultured Clostridia bacterium
CCTTTTCGGTTTCAACTTTTAGTCCAGTATATGCTCCCAATTCTACAGGGGGTTTTACTAAAACCTTGCATGATACTTTCATACTGCCGTCATCTGCCATATCCTCTATGCTGACATCGGGACGATCGATAGGCTCAATATCTTTTTCTTTAATTAAAATTTCGCTGTATGACTTTGAAAAAACCTCATTAAAAGCATCTTCAAAAAAAAGTGAAGAGCCGTAAGCTGCTTCTAGTGCTTTTTTGGGAACTTTGCCCTTTCTAAAACCGGGCAAACTGTACTTGTGTTTGTTATGCTGATAAATATGCTCAACAGCTTCCTCCCATTCTTGTTTGTCAATTGTTATAGAAAGCTTGACTTCCTTTTCCGCTTTGTCCACTGTGTATTGCATTTAAAAAAATCTCCTGTTTATTTGTTTTATGCTGTCAAAATATTATACCCAAACCCAAAATGTTTGTCAATTACACATACCTGTATGTAAGGTCAATTTGTCACACAATTATTTGACAAAGTTTTTACTATATTATTTTATTATTGCTCTTTTTAAGCGTTATAATATATAATGAAAAGACCAAATATAAATGAGGTCAAAATGCCTTTTGATTCTATGACGCTTACAGCTGTAAAAAATGAACTATCAAAAACCCTTATTGATGCAAGACTTGAAAAAATCTATATGCCTGCATCTAATCTTTTGGTTTTGAATTTTCACGGTAAAAGCGGCAAGCAAAAACTACTTATAGCCTTAGATAATTATGCACGAGTGCATCTTACTGACCAAAGCTTTGAAAATCCTCTTAACGCCCCGTCTTTTTGTATGCATCTTAGAAAATATCTAAACGGTGCAAAGCTTGCTAATATATATCAGCCAAAATACGAGCGAATTTTGGAGCTGGAATTTTTGGTGCTAAATGAACTAAGGGACTTGGTCAGTTTTAAAGTAATTGCTGAAATTATGGGAAAATACAGCAATGTCTTAGCTGTCAACGAAAAAGGCATTATAACGGATTGTGTAAAGCATATTCATCCCGATATTACTTCTTCTGACACAAGTGTTAAGCGCACTCTTTTGCCCAACCTTACTTATACCTATCCCCAAACTGAAGGCAAAATTACTATTGATGATAAAGAAGAATTTTTAAATCGTCTTGCGGACTTTTCAGGTGGGTCTTTAGAAAAGTACATTATGGGCTTTTTAAAGGGTATTGCACCCTCAACTGCAAGAGAATTATTAGCTGATATAAGACAAGAACAGCTTGATCATAATCTTTGCCAAACTATTTACAATAGGTTTTATGATTATGCAATTAAGGTGAGCGGCGGCGTTATTGAGCCTGTTGTAGTATATGAAAGCGGCGAACCTATAGAATATTATCTTTTCCCGCCTGCTCTTAATACGCAAGAAATTAAGCGTTTTAATAGAATTAACAAGGCTATTGACACTTGTATGAGTCAAAAGACCAATATAAGCGCATTTAAGGTCAAATATAACGAATTTTACCATATCTTAAAAGGCCTGTTATCCAAAGCAGAGAAAAAAAGAATTTTACTTGAAAGTAAGCTAAGAGAATCTCAAAAAGCAGATGAATTCAAATTATATGGAGAACTGCTTATTAACAATCTTCACAACATCAAATCAAGAGAAGATAAGGTTAAGTTATATAATTATTATGATAATTGTGAAATTACCGTTCCTCTGGATTTGAAACTGACACCGCAGGCTAATGCTCAGAAATATTTCAAAAAATACAACAAGCTTAAAAAAACTGCGGAAATGACCGTCCAGCAAATCGATGAGCAAAATGATTTTATAAATTATATCGAATCAGTTCAAGAAAGCCTAAGGCAATGCCAAAACATTGAAGACCTTGTTGATATCGAAATAGAAATGAAACAAAGCGGTATTTTAAAGGATAATTCAAAAAAGAAAAAAGAAAAAACAAGTAAGCCGAGAGAATATAATATAGACGGATATATTATAAGAGTAGGTAAAAATAATATCCAAAATGACCTATTAGTAAGAGCATCAAAACCTGAGGATATCTGGCTTCATACCAAAGATATACACAGTTCTCATGCTGTAATTATTACGGATAAAAATACGGTGCCTGACAGCGTACTTATAAATGCTGCTGAAATAACAGCATTTTATTCAAAAGCCTATATGTCTCAAAATGTTCCTATTGATTATACTTTGATAAAACATGTCAAAAAGCCGCCAAAGTCTGCTGCAGGCAAGGTTGTTTATAGCGAACACCGCACCCTTTATGTTAATCCTAATCAAAGAGAAGAATATAAGCTGGATAAATCATAATGAGCTATATGCGGATATCAATTAAAGCTCGAACTGACTTTTTTAACAATTTGGGCAATTTCATTGGCTTTTTCTTCAGTTATCCGCTCATCCATACATTCTGTCATGATACGGACTTTTGGCTCAGTTCCTGAAGCACGAACTAACAGCCGTCCAAAACTTGCAATCTCTTTACCTATTCTTGCTAATTCTAACTGCAAAAATTTATCTGCCAAAACACGATGTTTATCTTTGACTTGTATATTGATATTTGTTTGAGGATACACAAAAAAATCATTGAGCTCTTTTATGGTTTTTTTGGTTTTTTTCAAAACATTGACTAATTGTAGTGCAGCCAAAATTCCATCACCTGTAGGCGCATAGTCTTTTAATATTATATGCCCTGACTGTTCACCGCCTAATATGCAATCATACTTTTCCATTTCGCAAGCTACAAAATGGTCGCCTATATCTGCTCTTAAAAGTGTGATTCCGCATTCTTTTAAGGACATTTCCATTCCCATATTGGTATGGTGAGTGCCCACTACCATATCGCCTTTTAGGCGTCCGCAAGACTTTAGATACTTTGCAAGTATGTAAATTATTGAATCTCCATTAATTATATGACCTTCGCAATCAGCCGCTATTACTCTGTCTGCATCCCCATCAAAGGCAAATCCGATATCCGCTTTTTGTTCTAGCGTTTTTTTCGATAAAAATTCTTCATGCAAAGAGCCGCAATTAACATTGATATCATATCCTGTATGATTACAGTTATAACAAACAACCTCTGCGCCCAGCCTTTGAAATAATTTGGGTGCAATTTCATAACTTGCTCCGTTACTGCAATCCAAAATGACCTTAAGCCCAGATAAATCCGTGTCAATAGAAGCCGCCAAAAAATCAATATATCTGTCATGAGAAATCAAATCATCTTGCATACATCCAAAGTTTTGGGGATAATTGGTTTTGTTTTGACTGATGCAGTCCTCAATAAAATCTCTTTCTGATTCGTTTAGCTTTGCCCCCAAATTATCAAATATTTTGATTCCGTTATATTCAGGCGGATTATGTGAAGAGATCGGA
>CALAYY010000141.1 GCA_937895465.1 uncultured Clostridia bacterium
AAAGTTGATTATTCTTTTTCTTTTGGTTAGATAGGATTTTTTCTTTTTATAGTTAAAATGCGAGCATATAAACTTGGCTATTGCAGGAGCACTTGTAAGCCCCGGAGAACATATCCCTGCTGCATTATAAAAATTAGCAACACAAGACTCTCCCAATACAAAGTCTCCAGTACTTGGTACAGCGCGTATGCCAGAAAAAGCATTTATCTGACGATTATAAGGCAAATCCCGCATTGTCTTCATCGCTGCAAGCTTTACATCTTGAATGCCCTCAACAGTCACAGACTTATCAGATTTGTCATCGATGTTTTGAGCTGTCGGTCCTATAAAAAAGTTGCCGTCAACAGTAGGCGAAACCAAAACACCTTTTCCAAGTTTTGTAGGTACTTGGAAAACCGGACGGTTAACAGGTGTCGGACGGTCAAAAATAATATACTCGCCGCGTCTTGGTAATATGGAATAGCTGTTATCGTTTACCATACTTGATATCTTATCAGCAAATACGCCTGCACAATTAATTATCTTTTTTGCTTTGATTGATCGCCCGTCTGCCCCAATAATTTCAAAATATCTGTTATTACTATTTTCAACAATTTTTATATTGCTTACAGAAAATTCAAAATAATATTCTGCACCATTGGCTTTTGATATTTCCATAAGTGCAACATTAAGTTCATACGGATTAATTATTCCTGCTGTAGGAGTCCACAATGCCCCAATTGCATTTTTATTGATATTAGGCTCTAATTTATATAAGCGGTCAGTATCTATTATTTCAATTTCTTTTAGTCCGTTATCAATTCCGCGCTGTTTCAAAATCTCAAGCTGCTTAAGATCTTCTTCATTAAACGCTAAAACCAACGAACCGCAACGACTCATAGGCACATCCAATTCTTTACAAAGCGAATCAAACATAATATTACCTTCTAAGTTCATTTTAGCCATTAATGTGCCTGTCTCACAGTCATGACCAGCATGCAAGATTCCGCTGTTAGCTCCTGTTGCGCCCATAGCTACGTCAACTTTTTCTTCTAGTACCGCAAGCTCAATATCATGTTCAGCCAATATTTTGGCTATAGAACAGCCAATAACCCCAGCACCTATTATAGCAACTTCATACATAATCTGCCTCAAAATAAATGATAAGCTAATTATATCATAGCTAGTCCATTAAGTCCTAAATTTGAGTTTTAAGTTTTGGTCACGAAATACAAAAAAGGGCTATGTTCTTAGCCCTTCTTTGTATTTATAAAACAATCTTTTATCTTATTTCTTTTCTTTAATTTTTCTGAATCTGAAGAAATAAACTGCAACACCAACAATCAATACCACTGCGGTTATAATCAAGATAGTTGATAATACTTGATAGTTAATAGGAGTTTTGCCTTCACCTGTTACAGTTATAGTAAATTCTTTAGGTAAAGTATTACCTGCTTCATCAGTTACGGTATAGGTTAATGTATATGTTCCTGCATTGGTAAGTTTGTAATATTCTTTACCATCTTCCACTACAGCATCAATCACCTCACGGTTAGGTCCGCGCAGAACTCTCTTTATAACTAATTTGTCACTAGCTGTAACGTTATCAGAAACATACTTTGCCAAAAGTTCTTTTGCTTCAAACTTATCGCCTTGTGTAAACTTTGTAGCAGGAGGTGCAATCTCAGAAACATCTGTTATAGTAGGCTTTATCAAATCGCCAACTTTTACAGTTAAAGTAAATGTCGCAGAATTTGATGAATCGCTAATTGAATAGGTTATTGTATATGTTCCGTCAACTTCCGGCTTAAAGCCTTCTTTGCCATCTTTTATTTCTGTTCTTACAATCTGTCCGTTTTTGTCAGTAACCTTAACTTTATATTCCTTCAATGTCCCTTTATCTATAACTGATACTTCAGGAATTTCTACAAAAGCGTCATTTTCAGGTGTATATTTTACGCTATAAGAAGGTACTTCACCCAAAACCTTAAATACAGGTTTTGAAGTATCTATGCTTGTAAATGACCATGTTTCAGATTTGCCTTTTGAATCTTTTAAAGTAATGGAGTATTCGCCAACTGCCTTAGGAGTAAAGACATTACCCATAATCTCATAGCTAGGACCTGTAATTTCTCTTTTTACAAATTCTGAACCGTCAGCAACATTATTTAAAGGTAAAGCATAAGGTTGTCCAATTTCAAGTTCGGTAGGAATTGCAGTGTTATATGATATAGGAGCGACTTTTCTGTTACCGTTAAAGCTTGCACCAGAAACAGTATCTTTGGTTTCAACATTAAAAGTAACTGTAGCAAATGTTGAAGCACCGCTCATATTATACGCTCTAACTGTTAAGGAATGCTTACCCGGTTTTCTTACTTCAAATGATATCTTTTCAAGTGTTAGCTCATGTTTGGAAGCAACATCATTATAAGCAATGTTACTTAAAACAGTTGTATTAAGTCTTTGTCCCAAACCTTCATAAGTTACAGCATTAACATCTGCAGAGCCTGGTTCTCTTACTATAACCTCATACCCTATAAAGTCATATTCTGAAGTAGAAGACTGAATAACTATATCTGATACTGTAACAAGCTTGGAGTCTGCTACGTTATGATATATCTTTCTTTGTAGGTTATCCTCTCCAAACAATGAAGTAGCGGCACCGTTATCTGTCCAGCTTGAGCCTGCCTTAAAGGTAGGCGCGGCTGTATTAATGACATCAGAATAAACTTTAATCAATAATTCTTTAGGGGTTATTGCATTGCCTACGCTGTCAGCAGCATTAACTGTAATCTTTATTGTACCGTTTGCTTCTGGAATAAAATATGACTTATCCTCAAAATCAAATGTTACAGTTTCACCAGCATCTGGAACTAATTCATATTTTACATCAAGATTTACTTTAGATGTTTCATCGTAGGTTGTTATTTCAGGCTTAGAGAACTTGTCCCCAACCATTACGTATTGAGGTAAATTTCTTGTCTGAATTATAGGAGTATCTTTATCTTCATAGGATTCTTTGATATCAACTGAAACAACCTTATATGAGGTATTCTTTAACTTACCTGCTGCATCTTTATCTCTTGCTGTAAAAGTAAGCGTAAATGTGCCTGTCTTAGTTGTAAGCTTATTAAAATCAAGATAATAGTTGCTGTCATCACTGGTTACAAATCCTTCTACATATAATGAAGATTGAGTTGTTTCCTTTGAATCATATATTGTAACATTGGAAGAATTTTTTACTAAGAAGTAAAGAGCTATATCATTAGCAGGAGTAACATTATCCCAAACTTCAGGCTTAGGAACTATAAGCCTAGAATCTGCAAGAGGTCCAGCCTTATTAGCAACAATTACACCCCAAACATCAGCAATTGCATCTTCATCTAATTCAATTGTTGGAGCTTTATTGTCAGAGACGCTGATAACATAAGAGGTTTTTACAGAATTACCGCTATCATCGGTAGCCGTATATTCAAGATTATAAGGTCCAGCAGTCCAAGGATAAAATGACATTGACTTATCATTGTCAAAGACTACGTCTTCTGTTTCTAAAACAAGATTTTTCGGATCCTCATCGTTTACAACCTTAACATTGTTGCCTTCATTATCTTTAACTGTAACAGTTATTTTAACATTCTCATCTTTGTTGTCAGTTGCTGTGGCTTTGGGTAAAGTAAGTTTTACTCTTTGTGCCGCAGAATTGGGAACACTTAAAACAGATAAAACAGGCTTTTCGGTATCTTCAAAACCTTCTTGAGCATTAACAGTAAAGTCATGGGTTTTGACTATTGTACCGTTAGTTGCTTTGTATCTTACTATGTAGCTGCCTGAGGTTTCTGTCTTGGTACCATCAAATGTTGCATAACCATCTGCTACTGTAAGAGGTGTAGTTATTCCATCTGGAGCTGTTACTGAATATGTAAATACATAATTAGCATTAGCTTCATCAGTTGCAGCTTTATCAATCTTTGAAGAATCTTCTTCATCATAAACAACCATTGAAGCTACAGGAAGTTTTATAGATGTTCCTGTGTTTATGTATGTAGCAATCTCAGAACCATTATTAGGAATCTTAATAACTGCATTATCTGCAGTAATATTAATTTTGAAACTTTCATAAAAAACACCGTTTCCGGCATAAACACTAACAATATAATATCCCGCTTTTGCAGGTGTAAATTTGTTATCTGTTACGGTAACATCCTTACCAATCGGGTCTTTTACCAATAAAACAACTCCTGCACCGGCATTGGACAAATCTATATCCTCGCCTACAGTGCCTTTGGTCGGTAAAGAACCTAATGTAACAGGTTCAAGC
>CALAYY010000142.1 GCA_937895465.1 uncultured Clostridia bacterium
CCATTTCCAAAGCAAGTTGAATTTTAGACACTGTATTCCTCCGTCATATTTAGCATTTGTTTTACTAAGTTTTTTGGCAAGCCTAAAACATTGGTATAACTGCCCTTAAGTTTTACATCCCAAATATCTTTTATTTCCTGAATGCCGTATGCCCCCGCCTTATCATAAGGACTAAACTGTTCTACATAATCAGTTATTTCTTCAAGCGTAAGCTTAGGAAAAGTAACATAAGTCTGTTCATAATCAATAATACTTCTGGTGTCTGTTATAAAAGCTACTCCTGTAATAACCTTATGCGTGTTTCCACTTAATTTGCTTAAAATATCAAGCCCATGTTTTTTTGAAGTCGGCTTACCTAAGATTTCTTCGCCCAAAAACACTAAGGTATCAGCTCCAAGTACATTTCCGCCATGATTTTCAAAAACTGCTTGCGCCTTTTTTTGAGCCAATGCCATACATAACCTTGGCTGATAGTTTTCGCCCTGTTGTATTTCAATAGTCTCATCAATATCAGCAGGTATAATTTCAAAATCCTTAACAAGTGTTTTTAATATCTCAAAACGCCTAGGCGATGCACTAGCCAAAACTAATTTCATGCGATAAGTATATCATAATTTGATATGTTTTAATATTGATTTGAAATCGAAATAAAAAGAGCGATAACATAAAAAACCGCCCGATATACGAGGGGAAGTGTAATCAGGCGGTTAAGGTATAGTCTTAAAAACAATAAAATTCAAAAAAGATATCTTCTATATATCTTAGTATAAAAAGCCCATTAAAAAATCTAAATCCACAAATAACTAAAGCAATTATCCCCAATATCAAGGCAGCTTTTTGATGCTCTTTACCTGAGCGGACAATTGCTATAATGCCTAAAACCAAACCTGCTACAGGATGAATAAAGGCAACAATCAAAGCAATTATGCCGATAACCAAAGCCCATCTAGTTTCCTTAGCATTGTTTTGACCGGTATAGGTCGGAATATTGGCGGTAGTATTCTGCACCAATGGAATTACTCTCTGTCCGCAGTGTATGCAGAATTTATCATATTTGTCTATAGGTTCGCCGCAACATCTGCAAAACATTTTTTCCTCCAAAAAATCTAAAATCTTCTTATATATAGATTATATCACTATTTAATATAAGTTTTATAAAAATTAAATTAAAATCAGATTAAAAAACAACAAAAGCTCCTTAGTTTAAAAGAGCTTTTTTAAAAAAAGGTTATTAAAATCAAAAAATATTAATTTATTTTTTTTATTGATGCGTTTTTTATAAAATCGCCGCTTAGCATTATCTTAGTATTGTTTCCCTTATTGTCAATACTGTTTAATAATAAATCAACAGCTCTGATACCTATTTCACTTTCATTTTGTCTAACATAAGCTGTCTTAGTAAAGAACAAGGGATCGTTGATATTATCAAATGACACTAACGACATATCATCAGGTATGGACTTTTCCAATTCTTTTAACGCCTGTTTTACAAGTGAGCATACAGAATATTCTTCAGCAAATATACAGGTATGCTGAGGATTGCTTTTGATATGTACCTTTATCTTGTCTATGTCTTCCCTGATACTTGTAGGTGTTGGTTTTATGGTAGGCGTGATTATATCAGTAAAAATATTGGAACTGTGGTTAATAAAATTATGACGAATAAATGCTCTTTGAAATCCGTCAAGCCGTTCTTCTATAGTTGAAGTGTTATCAGGTGAAGGCGACATAAAACATATATGTCTATGTCCTTGTTCAAACAGATAATCCATCACATTAATAGTGCTTGCAATATTATCTGTACCTACAAACGGCAAATCCAATCCTCTTAAATCCCTGTCTATCAAAACCATAGGAAACTTGCTGATAGAAAGACGCATAATTACAGGATTAAAAATCTCATTATGAGCTGGCTGCAAGATTATTCCGTCAACATCTTGCTGTAACATATCTAATATAGCTTGGGATTCCCTATCTTTATCAAAATAAGTATTTTTTATAATAAGTGCTTTTTCATTTCTACTCAAATGCTTTTCTATAGAACGAACAAGATTGACACCGTATGAGACGCCAAAATCACATAAAATCAAACCAATTCTAGATATTTTTTTGTTGTTAGGTGTTGCCGAAATTCCGCTGACAAATGTTCCTTTGCCTGGAATTCGAGTAATTAATCCTTTTTCTGTAAGTTTATGCAATGCTTTTTGAACGGTAATACGGCTGACAAGGTATTGTTTGCATATTTCCGTTTCAGGCGGAAGCATATCCCCTTCTTTATAAAACCCCTCTAAAATCTTTTTGTGGAAATCCTGATAAATTTCCATATATATAGGAACATTATTGCTCATATCTTTTTTCCTGAAATAAAATATTATATCCTTTAATTTAAATGTTATATATGCATTATATTAATATAATTAATCAAAAAAATCAATTGTATCAATAATAAAATTGACGAGGAGAATAACACTATTCCCCTCGTCAACAGTCAATTTATCATCTATTTTAAAGACGAATAGTATCTAGCAAGCATAGCATAGCTATGCGCGTTAGCTGCTTGCAATAAAATCTGTCTGCCGTTTGCTTCAGAATTGCCTTCATCGGGAAATTCCGACCAACCGACTATCCATGCAGGAGCTATAAGACCGTCCTCTGCCTTGTTGTTTTTCCATGCATAATCCAAAGCGCTTCTCATATGGTCTATATACTCTTTAACATCTTCGCCCGTTGAAGCAACATCAATAAGTCCTTCTAATAAAAATGAGGTAAACCAAGAATTTCTATGGTAGGAATATTGACCTTCTACCGTATTTCTTGAAGCAAACTTCAAATCAGAGCCTGCAGACATATCTTTTATCCATTTTTTATAATACTGTGCATTAGCTGTCTGGCTTGCTTCAACAGCATTAAGATATAATTCTGTGCCTGCTGTAAGCATACAGCCTGTATTATAAGGCAAAATCTGAGCATCAATTATTCCCAAAAATAGATTGCCTTCTGAATCCGCATTGACAAAAACCTTATCTTTTATCGTATTGGTTTCTTCATCCAATAAGGTGCTGTATGTAAACATAAAAATTTTCTTTGCCGTTGCAAGATAATTGTCTCTGATGTTGTTAAATCTAGCATCCTCCATAACATTGTATAGCTTTACCAGCATCATAGCAGTAGGTGCAGATGAACATGCGTTAAGCGATGCATTTTTGGTGTCATCAGTTACTCCGGGATGCTTGTCTTTTGCTCCCCACAGCCAATATACACCGTTCATAGCTTTTCCTGTCTTACTGTCGTTAGCAGTCTCAAAGCCTTCGCCTATTATCCAGTTAACAATATTTACAGCTTCATTGAGATATTTTTGTTCGCCAAGATTGAGGTAAGCATTATAAAATTCTTTGGCTACCCAGATGTTATCGTCAAAATAAATTCCGTCTCTATTGGCATTAGCTGTATCTTTTGTGCTTGATTTGCTCGAATTATACATAGCATAAGAAGTTGCATTTTCATTTAAAACACCAAATTCCGTATCTGTATATCCTTGAGCTTGTCTTACACGATAATATCTCAAGCCTTCCAATGTTTCAACTAAATATGTTCTTAATAATTCATAGTCTTCATCATCTTCATTTGTTATAGCCAGTACTGCATTAGCCATTGAAGCTTGTTCAGTATAAGGCCATAAATACGGAGTGCCGCCGTTAGGCGTGAGCTTGGATGTTTGAGTTGCACTGTCCCAATACAAGTTTTTTATCAGCTTTGCATAAGAGATTGCCCTTTCTTTATTGTCTGCAGCATATTGTTCTGCCTGCTTTTTGCCATCATCAATAGGCGGGTTTTCAACATTATTCTTTTTACAGCCAATCAAAAATGAAAAGCTTAAAACACCGCAAAGAACCATAGCTAATATAATTTTTATCTTTTTACTCATCATTACCTCCTATCGTTTTATGTATTCATAAAAATAAGCCAACAAACCGAAGTTTTCGGAATTTGCAGCCATATCAAGTATGTTTAAATCTTTTATAATTATCTTTCCTTCATTGTCTTTAGAAAACCCATTTACCCAGTTAGCAGGCATAAAACCTTGTTCACTCTTGTAGTTTTCATACGCATAATTAAGATTAGCTTCATAATTTTGTATGTATTCAAGTGCATTCTCGTCATAACGGTATTGCTCTACATATCCGTCCAACAAAAGAAGATTAAACCAAGGATTATGCATATTTATTGTCTTATAGCCGCGATCGCTTTGGTTAAAGAAATGGTTGTAAGAGCCTAATGCTGAAGCCTTGGCATGATCAAGATATTTTTGTTCTTGTGTTATCTCATACAGCTTAACGCCTGCAGCTATCATACTGCCTGTATTATAGGTAAATTTCCATGTATTAACCACGCCGTCGTTGCTGATATTATCCCAATAGACATTATCAGAAGGATCTCTTAGATTGGTATAACAAAAGTTATATATCTGAATAGCTCTGTCCAGATAAATTTGGTCTTGTGTATGTTGATACATTCTTGCAAATAAAATTACAGCAGGAGCATTTGAACATGTATTTCGAGATTCTTTACGTTGTTCAAACCAATAGATGCCGCCTAAATCATCTTTTGCCCAACCGCTCCAGATATATTCAATAACCTGCTTGCTTATATCAAAATATTCTTCATCACCTAACACTTCATAAGCATTAAGAAATTCTCTGGATATCCAGACATTGTCATCATAATATGTATCACCGCTTCCCATCCCTTTCATTGCAGCACGTGAAGCAGTATATGCCAAATAATCATTACGCATAGACTTATAATATTCATAACCATTGATAGTGTTTTTATAAAAATCAGCTACATGGTCTTTTGAACCTTTAGACAATGTTGCTATACGCCAGTTATTGGCTACCATTTCTGTATAAGGCCAAACATACGCTGTACTCATTGCCTTATCGCTGCTGCCGCCGTAGTTTGGATAATAATGAAAAGCAAACAGTGTATCATCTATCCAATAATTGTCCCTAACCAAGTTATTAAGCTCAACACTTCGTGATGCGTATTTTTTTGCTGTAGTATCAAAGCCATCAAACATATCTTTCGTTTGGTTTTTACAACCAAATCCAAATGATGCCATCAAAACAGCTCCTAACATAATTGAGATTATTTTTTTCATATCAATTTTCCTTGCTTTAGATCAACTATTGCAATTGCAAACAGCGTGTTAGCCCAGCAAAACCATTCTCTTGTAAATTCATGAGGATTGTCTTTATTAAAGCTCTCATGCATAACACCAAGCCCTGCATCTGTATTCATCAAAATGTCGAAACAAGCTAATTTTTCTTGTTTGCTGTCTGAGGTCAATAATTGCATAATTACAGCAATATGCCATATATAGTCTTTGGGTGTATGAGGACTTCCGACACCTTTTCCAAATTTGCCTTCATAATAATAAGGGTTATCTTTGCTCAAAATAAATTTTCTGGTGTTTTGGTATAATGTGTCGTTTTTTTCGCAATAACCCAAATAAGGCAGAGAAAGCAAGCTGGGAACATTGGCATCGTCCATAATATTAACTCCGCCTAATCCGTCAACTTCATAAGCATAAATCTTGCCGTATTTTGGATGTTCAACAGTCCCAAACTTTTCTATTCCTTGTTCTATATCTGACAATAATTTCTCTGAACGGCTTTTCAAATCTTTTGGCAGTTTTAACGAAATAAGCCAGCGCAAAATTACACTTGCAAACATATTGGAAGGAACCAAATATCCATATTCACAAACATCATCACTTGGTCTGTAACCGTTCCATATCAAGCCTGTATAACCTACTGGATTGCCCTTTCCCTCGTTATTAAGAGTAGGAAATTGCGGATATTTAGGTCTATAATGAAAGTACTTTGACTTTTCAAAATGATATTGTTCTGTTTCAAAAGTCTGAATAATAACTTCTAATGCTTTATAAAACAAATCATCAAATATACTCTCATCTTTTGTTTCTTCATAGTATTTTTCTATTAACCATAATGGATAGCATAAAGAATCTATTTCAAATTTTCTTTCCCAAATCCAAGGGTTGTCGCTGTCTGTAATATCATCTTTGTGCCCCTGATTATTGGGTTCTGCGTTAAAAGCATTAGCATAGGGGTCTAAGATTATATAGTTTAATTGCCGTTTTATTAGTCCTCTAATAAGTACATTTACATCATCATCCAACTTTGCATAAGGCAGATATCCCATAACCTGCACTGCAGAATCCCGCAGCCACATTGCTGGGATATCGCCTGTCAGCATAAAAGTCGTTCCATCCTCCATGGGTTTTGCCGCTGTATCTAGACTAGAATAAAAGCACGTTTCAAACATTTTTTTAAGACGTGGTTCTAAACTAGATGAAAATTCAGATATTTTTTGTCTCATTATTTTGTATTTCATTATTCTTCTCCATGTAAGGATTTCGTTTTATCTTTTGTTTTTATTTTTCTCTATTTCTTTTTAGAAGTATATATACTACTACGCCTGCACCTGCCAAGACTATAACACCTGCAACAATGCCTATAACA
Organism: uncultured Clostridia bacterium; assembly: GCA_937895465.1. Taxonomy (GTDB): domain Bacteria; phylum Bacillota; class Clostridia; order Christensenellales; family DUVY01; genus DUVY01. The sequence continues at coordinate 6,546 of CALAYY010000142.1, forward strand.
ATACCCACAACATTGCTTGGTTTATTTGCTGTGCCTGTCATATTAATATTTGCGTTAAGAGCAATTTTGTCAAAAGCAGAATAAACTTCTACTTCTACTTTAAAATCTTCACCCTTATTAGGTGTGTATGTCCAAACACCGTCTTCTGATAAGGTGCCCTTGTCAGTCTTTAAATTCCAAGTCAAATAGTAGTTAGCATTGTTGGTTATAAACTTAGAAAAATCAATTGTTATAGCCTTACCTGTTTTATACTCGTTTTCAACTGTTACAGGTTTTGAAGAAATTGAGCTTCCACCAAACTGTGATAAGTATGTCTTCCACTCTCCTCCGTCTTTATTTGCCTCAAAGTCATAAATTCCTGTTTCTTTACTTGCTCTTGTTGAATCTCCGTCAGGAATAATGATATAAATAGCTCTGTTGGTAACATCTGTATCAGTTATATTAAATTGCTGAACTATAGTACCTGTCTTTGAATTAATCATCATATCAGTTGTTGCCCATCCGTTACCAGATGCACCTTCGCTTGCATAGACATTGGCAATTGCACCTGTTGAAACACGAACTATACTATTATCAACATCATAAATCATTATTGTATTGTCGCCCCAGAAGTTAGCTGTACCGTTACCACCCTTTAAGGTAAGTTTTACGATACCGCTTTTGCCTGTTGTCCACCATACAATACCCTCAGGAGAAGGCACACCGCAGCTAAAGCCCATATCAAATGCCGCATTATAAGCTTCAACAAATTTAGAAGCTAATGTTGCATTGTTCGGAATATTAAGAAAGTCATAGGCATTGGCAACAGAACTGTCAACAGTCTCTTGAGTAATTGTGTCGGAATAATTAATTGTAGAAAAGAAATTAGCTTGTTTATCGTAGGTTGCTCCAATTGTAGAATAACCGATTTCTACGGTATACTCTATAATGTTCATATTCTCATCAAAATCAACCTGAGTTGTTAACAATACTTTGATATATCCGTTTTTAAATCCTTGTGCAAATACCGCTGCCTGTGTATCACTGCCGTCAGCTACTTTTATAAAATCAGTTATGGGATGACCCAAATCTGTTGCAGTTGCCCATGTTTTGTAAACAGCGGGACGTATATATCTTAATGTGTTGTCAATTTCATCATAAGCCAAAGCTGCAGTTTCGTTATCCTCATTAGTATATGTCTGCATAATAACCGAGTTATTAAGACTTACAAGGTCAATACTTGACAGTTTAAAATCAGCAAGATTTTGGTTATAAGCCGTAACAAATAATTGAGAAAATGTTTCTTGAGTATAACCTTGGGGAATTGTCACGCTCTTACCTACAAGTCCAACCTTGTTTTTTAAAGAAATTGCACTCTCTGTACCGTTTTGATTAACATGATATCCTGATACTACTTTTGAAACAGAAGTGTTTTGAGCAACATCGCCTGTTGCCTGCATATAACCGTTGGAAAAGTTTTGATATCTATTGCCGTCTGAAGCCAAAAGCTCTTCGCCTATAGGAGCGCCAAGTGCTTTTGCAGCATCCTTATCAGTACCTTTTTCATACACATAAAAGAATTCATCTTTTATCAAAAACACCTTATTGAGTTCAGTGTTAAGCGCAAGCAAGCTCCATCTGGCTCTATCACCGTTAGGGTCAGAATCCCAAGGGGAAGCTACACTGTCGCCGTGGCGGAAGCTTTGAGCAACCATAGAATAACTTGTATTAACCATTGAAAAAGCATAGCCGACATTTATTTCATCAGCTTTATATCTGTCATAAGCCGAGCTGAACAAATTTGAAATTTCTTGAGAAGACAAACCTGTTGAATTCAAAATTCCTTCTGCTGCAGCTCCGACATATCCGGCACTGTTAGCTTCTGCATCAATAACCTCACCAGTTGAAGTTACATTTTTATGTAATACAACTTGTACAGCTCCTTCAACACCGTCGATGTTATCATAATACATATAACCGTTTGAGAAGTTTTGATAAACTGTATAGTCAGCACCGTTTGCAACTCTAAAACTGTCTGCTAAAGCAATACCAATTTTTTTATTTCCGCCGTTTTGAAAGGGGTCTGCAAATTTTCCAGTAACTAAGTTTGCAGTATCTTCTACAGCGTTATACATAATCCAAGAAACGTAATTATCTCCCCAGCCGCTATATCCTGCGTTAATAAACTTTAGGTCTTGCAAAGGCGCGCCATCCCATTCTTTCCAGCCGCTTCTTCTATTGCTATTGGTTATTATTCCGTTGCTTCCTGAAACATTGGAATATGCAACAAGCTCGCCGCTATTATAAGCTGTAGCAAGGTCTGTGCCTTTATCATTTAAAGCGGCAATCTGAGTGTTGAGATCTTCAATTTTTGCCTCAATTGCAGCAGTAACTTCTTGTTTGCTTCTGCCGTAAGGATAAACTCCGCTACCTTCAAAATCTCCTGTAAAGCCGCTTGAAGTAGCCGCAAACAGGGTCAGACTGTAAGGTATGCTGGTTGCAAATGAACCGACTATCAACATCAGTCCGATTAAAAATGCAATTATGCGTTTTTTCTTCATAATTTTCTCCTCATATATTTTTTATATTAATTTAGTTTTTTTAGCTCTATAATTAGTTTTTTGCACTATTCTTTCACTCCGCCCAATGCTACGCCATTGATAAAGTACTTTTGTGCAAAAACAAATAATATCATTACAGGCACTGCCATCATGATTGAAACCGCCATCAAAGGTCCGTAATCTACACGTGTTGTAGTCATAAAATTTTTGAAAGTCATTGTCAGAAGATAGTTTTCCGCACTATTTAGTACAATATTAGGCCACATGAAATTATTCCATCCGCTTTGGAATGTAAAAATTCCCAATGTCAGAAGTCCGGGCAATACTAGCGGAATATATATCTGCAAGAATATTCTTAATTCGCTTGCACCGTCTATTCTTGCACTTTCGGCGTAGTCGTCTGAAGTAGAAGCAAAGAATTGACGCATAAAAAATATTCCGTAGACACCAATAGCTCCTGGTAAAACCACAGCCCATAATGTGTCATAAAACCCTGAGCCGCCTTCTCCAAAGACAGAATTGCCTCCAACAAGCGGAAATTTCCAAAGCACCATAAATGTAGGAATCAAAGTTATAACACCCGGTATCATCATTGAAGTCAGCATTATATTAAATACTGTTTTATGTCCGCTAAATCTTATTTTGGAAAACGAATAAGCCGCCAAAGAACCAAAGAATAAGTTAGTAAACATACCTGTAAGTGTTACAAACACACTGTTGGAAAATATCTTGAAAAACGGCATACTCTTCAAAACAGTATCATAATGCTCCCAAGTAAAACTTGTAGGATACCATTTTACAGGCAATGCCAAAATCTCTGATTTTACCCTGAATGAAGTAATTAAAGACCAATAAAACGGCAGAAGCATAGCGATTGCTAAAGCTATCATGATTATGTATAAGATAGTTGAGCTTGTAATCTTTTTGGTTTTATTATTAAAATGAGATCTATTGGTTTTTATATTGTTGCTGTATTCATTGCTTTTTATCATATCAACCTACTTTGTAATATCTCGGTCTAATCTTCTGACTACCAAAGTTACCGTCATAATTATCACAAACAAGACTATAGACTGAGCGGCTGCATAACCTGCTTGAGACGCCGTGTTACCAAATGAGTTTTGCCATATCAAATATACAGGTGTCCAAGTTGCTCCGGCAGGTCCGCCTTGAGTCAGCACAAAAACTTGATCATATAATTGGAAGGCTCCTATCAAAGTCATTGTCAAAATAAAATACATAGTGGGCAATATTATTGGCAGCGTTATTTTAAAAAACATGACTATTTTATTTGCCCCGTCTAGTCTTGCAGCCTCATATAATTGTGTCGGAATGTTTTGCAAAGCCGCTAAAAATATAATCATATTGGCACTTACACCCATCCAGACAGTAACAATAGTTACTGAAAACAATGCCGTTTTGGAATGTGTAAGCCAAGTACCAGGAGGAAGTCCTAATGATGTTAGGATATTATTTAATAGTCCGTAGCTTGGATTCATCAGCCAAAGCCATACTGTACTTGCGGCTACCGCACTCGTAACACCCGGCAAATAATATATAAACCTAAAAGCCTTAGCACCTTTAATATTAGTATTGGTCAAAAGAGCCATACTTAATGAGATTGCAATATTTAACGGCACTGCCATCAAAGTATAAAATAAAATATTTTTAATACTTGTCCATAATTGCGTGTCAGAAAATATGCGTTTAAAATTATCTATTCCCACAAATTCCATGTTAATAAAATAGATATTAGTCCTGTATAAGCTGAGATATATAGACATAATCAATGGAATTATAGTAAAGACTATAAAGAACAGTATTGCAGGCGCAATAAAGCTATAGCCTATAATATTGCGCTTTGTTTTAAACGATAATTTTCTGTTAAAAACTTTTTCCATAATTTTTTTTCTTTTTGTTTACGCCCTGCCCTGCATCTGTCTAAGAATCTTGTTGCCTTCAGTTAATATATTGTCGTAAGCTGTAAGCACTGTACCGCCTTCATACATTTGCTGTATATAAGTTCTTACAATGTTACTCTCAAATTGCTCATATCCTTCAACATTAGGGCGCATTTTGTAATAGTTAACATATTCGATAATATCTGTAATGCTACTCAAGCTTGTCTCGCTTTCCTTTTGATAAAAATCATTACCATAAAGGTCTGTACGTGAAGTAATTACTTGTGCAGTGGTAAAATATTTTTCCTGCATCTCGTCATTTAGCATCCAGAGCTTGATTACTTCCCATGCCATGTCTCTTCTTTCTTGCCATAATGCATTGCGGTTTTTTGCTGTAGGATGCACAATAGACAAACCATATCCGCCCAAAACTCCGCCAAATTGACCATTAACCAGACCGTCAGAATTTTCAGAAGGGTCAATTATTTGAGCAGTTCCGCCTGTGAGATATGTCAAATCTCTCTTAGGAAAAGGTAAAAATTTGTAATTCATTTTTTTGGTGGTATAGTCTGCAATATTATCAGAAAAATAAACTGAGCCATAAGTCATAGCTAATTTTTCATTTACAAACGCGTCTGTACCGCCCAGTCCAGAAGAACTGACCTTTTTCTGATATAAGTCTTTTATAAAACTTAGAGTGTCATATACTCTTTTTGATTGAGCATCTGAAGTTAGCTGCTCTTTTTTGACAAGAACTGTATCTCCATAAGTAGGACTAGCTTTATTAGAATTAATTAGCTCGCCACCTGCTGTATAAACAAATGAGAAAAACTGACCGTCCATGCTGGTAGTATTAAGCCCCGCAACTGTAACATTGCCGTTATTATCATATTTGGTAAGCTTTTGTGCAGCATTGGTTATTCTGCTCCATGTATCAAGCTTATTAACATCGATTTTATCTGCTTCAGCAGCCGTTGCATTATGAGTACCTACCATATCAAGATTGACATATATGCCCCAAGGGTCAAGATCAAGGGGAAGTCCATACAATTTGTTTTCAAATCTTAATTCATTTAACGCTTCTTGCTGAAAAACGCTGGTATCAATTTTGTCTTTTGTAATAAGCTCGTCAATAGGATACAAAAGATAATCATATGTAGGTGTAGAAAATCTATCCCATATAACTATATCCGGCATGTTTTTGTTGGTAAGCACACTGGTGTTTAGAGTTATCGGAAGCTGAGACATTGAAGAAAAGCTGAGCCTTACCTTCAAATCCTTAGCTTGTTGACTGTCATTGAACTCGTTTATCCATCTTTGAAATTTGTTTCCAGTTTCTCCGACATATTCATCTCCGCCCCAAACTTTGAGCGTCATAAATCCGTTACTGTCATAGTTACTTTGTGTCTGTTTTCCGCATCCAAACACTGCGCCTAAAGTAATAATAGAAATAAAGAAAAAGATAATACTTTTAGATATAATTTTTTTCATATTTTCCTCCTATTTAAATTGATTATAACATTATTAATCACATTGTCAATAAGTTATATTATATTCGCCAAATGTTATAATTGTTATATACATTTGCCAAAACACCTATTAGTAATTTGTGGAATAAATAGATGTTTTATTAATAATTTTAATAAAAATAAATAATACCCCTTTTGATAACTTCAAAAGAGGTATTTAAGGTTAATTAAAATAAAAGCGTTTATTCTTTCATGACTTCTTCAGCTAAGGTGTTATCAACTAATTTTTCAAAATCTACACGCTCACTTAGAGATTTTGCGTTTTCCATGATATCCAATAATCTTTCATAAGCGCTTTCGCTCATAACCAAAGAGTCAGCCCATGCGTCAATATCACGGTAATTCTTGACTACATTTTGAATGGTTTCCAGATTGATTGAGGTAAATGATGACTCCAATGCTTTGGCGGCGTCTTCTAAGGTAGCCGTTTTTAGATAATCATAGCCTTTTTTAATTGCTCTTAAAAACTTCTTTGCTGTGTCCTTATTCTTTTCAAGATAACTCTTTTTTGCAGAAAAAGCAGTATAAGGCACTTCTCCGCTTTCTTCACCTACGCTTGCCACTATATAACCCTTGCCCTGCAATTGAATTTCACTAGCCAAAGGTTCAAACAATGTTGTGTAATCAACGGTTGAATCTGCTTCAAATACAGGACGCATCATATCAAATGCTACTGATGTATCTAGGTTAATGTTCTTTCCTTTTTCTAGTCCGTGTTGATTACAAACATATTCTAACGTCATTGCAGGCACTCCCCCAGGACGCCCTGCCAAAACTCTTTTTCCTTGCAGCTTAGACCATTCAAAATCAGCATCAGCTGTTCGTCCAACCAAAAACGAGCCGTCTCTTTTGGTAAGCTGACCAAAAATAACAGGATAATCTGAAGTTCCTTGTATATGTACATAAACTGTTGCTTCGGGTCCCATCAATCCAACATCTGCAGATTTGCTTGTGAGTGCGATCATAACTTTATCAGCACCGCCCGCATTAGTAAGTTCGATTTTTAGCCCTTCATCTTTAAAGTATCCCTTATTGATTGCAACATACATAGGCGCATAAAATATGCTGTGCGTGACTTCGGCTAACCTGATTTTTTTTAATCCGTCGTCCTTGCATCCTATCATAGATAACGGCATAAATATTGCCAATGCAATGCAAACAAAAAATGTAAATAGTTTTTTCATAAATTCCTCCTATGTCAAACTATATACATTTTATTCAAAAATGTTTTTTTATGTTAAACTGGTTTATTTTTTGATATCAATACTTCTTTTGGAAGATAAAGACAGCATTTTTTTGGATCTTCGGGCTTTTAAATAAAATATTAATACGGCAAGGATATAAAAAAAGCCTATTAATCCGCTTATCGGATAAAATGAATCAACAATAGTCTTAAACCCGATTCTTGATATTATCAATCCTACAATCAGAACAGCTGAAATCGATAATGCCCTGTTTTTGACAAAGCTTATAGTCCATGAATTGATGGTATATACCGCAGCCAAAACTGTAGTAAAGATTCCGCCCCAGATTATTATAGCAGCAGCAAACGACATATTCATTCTTGAAGCTATTTCCATAACAGGCATACTTGAATTAAAAACATTAAGTCCGGCACACATAATAGCCGCCGTAAGTAAAGCAATAAAAATCCCTATTATCGTGCTTCCTGTTGAGGCACCTCGTATCTGCTCTTTTAATGGGATTTTTATAGTTGTGATAACACCTACAGAAAGCATAATATTCATTGAAACATAAATTGCCACATAAAAAATCATCAGTCCTATATTGTTGGAATAGTTCATTTCATACGGCACAGGATTGGTCAAACTAAAAATGCTAATAATTAATGCCATATATAAAATAATAGGAACAAGCACTGCATTGACATCCATCAAGGTATCTATGCCTCTATATATTACAACAAAGGTCAGAACAGCAGTAACTATGCTTATTATAGGATATTGAGAGAGATTGTAACTTTCTAACAGCGAATCACAGCCTGCAAACATCGTTGATAATATTATCACATAATTAAACAATATTATAAAATCCATTACGGGAGAAAACTTGCCAAAGACTGCACGATGAAACCCTTCCATTCCGTCAGGTTTTACCATTTTGCCTACGGTCATAAAGAGCGCAAGAGAAAAAAACAGCAACACAGCACAAAGAACAGCAATAGGAATAGATGCATAGCCAAATTTTCCAAAAAAAGTGACAAGCTCCCTTCCTGAGGCAAAGCCTGCTCCAACTATAGTGGCAACAATAAGCATCCCCACTCTGAAGGTCTGCCAAAAAGATTTTTTCATTTATATCAATATATTATGAAGTTAGGGCTTTAATTCATTATACGTCCCAAAGACATATAACTGAAGGTTGAAAACCTTCGTAATTCGGTCATGTGCAGGCT
>CALAYY010000143.1 GCA_937895465.1 uncultured Clostridia bacterium
TTTTATCTAAGTTATGTCGATTTTAAATCAAAAATTTTTAGAAATAAAAATTTTTGTTGAGCGTTATTTAAAATCTTATTGTTTTTTAAATCTATTATTGGTGTTGGAATAAATAAGGGCAAAAACAGCAATTACAAAAAACAGCGTTACTCCTGTCCACAAAAGAACCTCACCAATAATCGCATAACTAATTGCCATAATCAAAAAACAAGCCGTAAAAGAAAACACTATCTTGCCCATAAACTTGCAAAGAGCTTTTTCATCATATTTTTCTTTTTTTTCTTTACTGGATGTGTTGTAACCTGCTATTAAAAAAGCACCCTTTCCGTTTATAAACGCTATGCCCATTAATAAAAACATTAAGGCAATGGCAAGAAAAGCTATCCACATAAAACTATTCCTTTTTATGCTTATTTACTTATAGGCTATATCTAAGGTTGATTTTTACTTTTAAAAAATATAATTACAATCTTGTTATCGACTAATTATTATTTTTCTATATATTACACTATAACAGCTTTTATCATTGACCAAACGCCTTTGTATTTCCAAAAAGCCGCACTTTTTGAGTGATTTCATCAAGTCTGTTTGAGTATCAAGTACTTCTACTATATATACACGGTAAGAGGTTTGGTCAACTATAGCTTTCAAAAGCTCTTCTTCGAGACCTTGACCTTTAAATTCATCCAAAATTTCAATTAATTCTATATAAGCTGTATCATCATCATAATGACTGATAGGTGTGCTTAAGCTTTTAAACTTTTCATAGCAATCCTTACTCTTACCGCCGCCCAAATGTTTTTTTAGCTCCTTAACATTTATGTTAACAGCACGTTTCTTGTTGTCACTAAATGCTGCCATGCCTCCAACTTGATCTTCGGTAAGAGCACAATAAAATGCATCAATTTCGAACATATGAGAAAATGCGTTGATAAGAAGTTCTTTGGTCTTTTGTTGCTTTTCTTCATCGTCTTTTTCTTTATACAAAAACCTCAAATCGTTATCGTAATTGGTAACAAATATTTCTGAAAGATCGCTTCTTATTTCATCTAATTCTGCTGCTTTTTTTACTTCAATCATCTTTAAATGTCCCTATTATTATTTTTATATTATTATAGCACAGTTAAGAAAGAATGAAAAGAAACAATCCAAAACATATAAACAACATCAAAAGACCGTATTATGTTTTTTATAATACGGTCTTTTGACTATATGGATGTTTGGTGACTATCTGATTAATTTGAACACTTCCAAACTTGGCAACGCTTTGCCGTCATAAGAAAATAATGCCTGATTAGCCCATGAGTTTTTGCTGTTACTGTCTGCCCAGCCTACTCCTGCTACAGGTATCCAACAGCCTTCCCAATAAAATATTCCATAGCCTTGAGACACGCTTGACAGCGCATTAATACTATCGCGCAATAAATCTGCCTGTCCTTGTGGGCTTACCTCATAACCATAAACTGGTCTTGCATTGCCGCTTTGGGTAGTGTTAAAAAAAATATTATTGGCATTGGCATGCGGTGCAAATGTAAATCCGTAAGAAATTTCTACAATAGTGATTAATTTATCCGAAAATTCTTGTGATAACATACTGACGGCATTGTTAAGATTGGATATACTGCCGTGATAATACGGATAATAAGAAAGCCCTATTACATCATAATTGACATCATCAAAAAGATGATAAAAATCCTTGATATAGTCCGTGCCGCTCATGCCCTTGGCAAGATGTATCATAGTTAAGATTTTGCTGTCATAGTCCTTTACAGCATTATTGCCTGAGCGTACATAACCTATAAAATTAGTGCTTGACCCTGAATAAGCTCCTCTTATTGCACTTTTAAGTGATGAACGCTCAGAAATATAATACGGATTATCCCCTGTGAGAATTTGATTAGTTCCGCTGGAATATTGCAATATCATACCGCTGGTAATTTCATTGCCTATCTGCACCATGTCAGGCTTAGCACCTGCAAGGTCAAGTTCCTTTATTATATTAAAAGTATAATCATAAAGTTCGTCAGCAATATCTTGCGGTGTAGCCAAATCTTTCCACGCTTTTGGTATAACCTGCTGACCAGGATGAGCCCAAAAGTCACTGTAATGAAAATCCAATAAGACTTTCAAACCCGCTATTTTTGCCGACCTTGCCATGCTCTTAACTCTATCAAAATCGCAGATTCCTCCGCCGTAAGGAACTCTTACCGTTTCGCCGTTTTTAATAAAAGTGTTATATGGGTCATTCCAAAGTCTAATGCGCACATAATTAATACCGCTGTTTTTTAAGATTTGATAAACATTTTGTCTTACGCCGTTTTGATTGTAAAATTTACCTCCAAAACTTTCAACTTCGTACAAAGTTGAAATATCAATACCCATAGGAAAATCTTGTCTTAAATTTTGTATCTTATCAATTGAAACAGGGTCAAACCAGCCTTCAGTGCTTTCTTCTGTTCTATAAGACGAATAATTATCTTCTTCAACTGTTACGGTAAAGCTTCCCATACCGCCTTTTGAACTAGTTGCGTTTACTGTTACCGTCTGCCCTGCCAGCATGCCTTCGACATAGCCATTCTCTATATAAATAGAATCTGATTGGGTAGAAAATGTAACCGTTTCGCCGTCCTGAAGATTTCTGACCTTGATTTCTACCTTTTCTCCTACCTGACAAGTAATCTTAGAAATAACTAATGTTTTGACATCTTGCACGGAGTTTGTGCAAGATGCCGTCAACATCATTATTAAGATTAGGATTATTATACTTAATCTTTTTCTCAGCATTGTATTACTCTGTCAAAGCATAGGAAATAGAAATATCGTCCAGACATCCCCAAACTGCTGTATCTCCTGTATTTTCAAATACAAATATCAATACAACATCGTTGAGATTTTCTGTCACATTAAATGTAAAGGTCTGTTCTACAAAGTCGCTTCCTGCTGTTGCATTGGCAGAAAACAAAGTAGTATCAGTATAGGGATTGTTTTCATCAAGATTGGCAAATATTTTTGCAGCACCTGAAATACCAGCAGGAAGGTCAGTATAATATTTTACAGTATAAGTATAACCTGCCTTAAAATTAAGCCCTTCAAGATATAAGCCTATCTTCTTCCCTACTGCCAATCCATCATCACCGCTTAATCTATAAGCCATTGTGGCACTTCGATACCAATTACTATCACCTTTATAAGTCCAATCCACAGTTATGCTGTCATCACTTATGTAATTGGCGAAACCTAATGTTGCAATAGCCCAATCGTCTGTTTCAAAATCACCGACATTATTGATAGTATCAATAGTTGTCTGATAGATGTCTTCAACAGTAACTTCATAGGAAACAGAAATATCGTCCAGACATCCCCAAGCAGCAGCATCGCCTGTATTTTCAAATACGAATATCAAAACAACATCATTTAGATCTTCTTTAACATCAAATGTAAATATCTGTTCAACAAAACCGCTTCCTGCTATTGCACTGGCAGAAAACAATGCCGTATCGGTGTAAGGGTTGATTTCATTTAATGTTGAGAAAATTTTTGCTGCACCTGAAATGCTAGCAGGAAGGTCAGAATAATATTTTACAGTATAAGTATTACCTGCTTTAAAATTAAGTCCATTTAGATATATACCTATTTTTTTACCCGCAGGCAATCCATCTTTATTGCTTAATCTATAAGCCATTGTTCCGCTGTTTTTCCAATCTCCAACAGTCCAAGCTTCTGTTATGCTCTCATCACTTATATAATTGGCAAAACCTAATGTTGCAATAGCCCAATCTGGTGTTTCAAAGTCGCCTATATCGTTTATTGTATCAACCGTTTGCTTATAGATACCGCCTAAAACACCTTCCAAAGAAGTATCAACTACGGTAACTTTAAATGTTTCTGTAAATGTAGTGCCTAGATATTTGAATGATGCCGTAACATCTGTAGTTCCTACCTCTGCAGCGGTTATATTGTTGCCGTCTATGGTTATTGCAGAGTTCTCATCGTCTTTTGACAAGACAAAATCTGTTATTGACTCTGTTTCGCCTAAAGCAGGAGATATAGTATAAACAGTATTATCAATGGCTTTTGAAGTGATATTTTCTCCTACATTAAGGTCTAACTCAAAATCAGCTATTGTCATTTTGACATATTTATATTTCAAAATACTTACATCATCTACAGCTGTCCAGCGTTCTGTTGCATTATCGCTTTCTTCATCAGCTACAAAATGGAATGATATAGAAACATCCGATTGCTGTGCTATATTAAAATGACAAACAAATTGTTCCCATCCGGCAGCATCGTTATATGTCCAAGTCATTTCTGAAACGGCATTGTTAATCTTAACCTCTGTTGCCACTCCGCCCTTTCTAAAGTAGGACAAGGTATAATCTCCTACTGGTACTCTTTTTAGATTAGCTGAGATAGTATAATCAAATGTTAAACTAGTTTCAGTGCTTTCATCCCATCCGCCGTAAACCTTTAATGCTGTTTCGTCTGTTCTTTTGTTTTCTCCATCAGGTGCCATTTGACCTGCCGTTGATTCGGTCCAGCCAAGTTCTTTAACTGATGCACCTTCAAAACCGCCCATAGCATTAAACTTATCTATAGGGTCAGTAGGATCAGGTGTTACAGTCACTTTGAATGTGGTAGTATAACCGCTTGGAGCCGTTGTTACCTTAACCGTTGCAACGCCTGCCAATACACCTGTAACCTTATCATTGCGAATAGAGATAAATTCTTCGCCTTCAATAATCTCATAAGTATAATCTTCTACGGCATCTGCAGGGTCAAACACTACCGCAATATCTTTAATTTCTTCTTCCTGCAAGGTAATATCAGCAACTGAAATTTTGGGATCTGGTTTTTCTTGAGGGATGTCGCAAGCCGCCAAAGAAAACACCAATAGTGCCGAAACAAACATAGCCAAAAAAGTTTTTAATTTCATCATCTTCCTCCTAAATATTTTTGATTTATTTTATTTATCCTTTTACTGCTCCCGCAGATATTCCTTCAACCATAAACTTTTGCAGCGACAGATAAATTAATACGATAGGGACGGCTATCAATACACAGCCTGAGGTAAAAATAGTAAAATAATCAGCAATCCTTGTTGAGTCGGTCAGGTCATAAAGCCCAACCGCTACAGTCCAGCTTTGGCGTGAACTGTCAGCGCCTAGAATTACCCTTGCCAAAACATAATCAGTCCAAGGCGCCATAAACGCCATTAACGCTGTATAGATAATGATAGGCTTAGAAAGCGGCAAAGTTATTTTGAAGAAAATCGTCATCTGGCTTGCACCGTCTAGTAATGCCGCCTCATCAAGAGATACAGACAAAGTGTCAAAATAGCCTTTGGATACAAAAAAGCCAAGTCCTGCACCTGAAGCATACACCAGTAATAAAGCCCATGTATTGCCAAGAAGTATAGGCTGTCCGTCAGCGTTAACGGCTATCCCTAATATGATATAAATTGCGGTCATAGCCATAAAGCCCGGAAACATGCCCAAAATAAGAGCAATATTCATAAAGGGCCTTCGCATCTTAAATCTAAACCTAGACAGCGAATAAGCGACGCATAAGGTAATAAAGGTAGTAACAGCCATATTGCTCAAAGCAATTTTCAGAGTGTTCCAAATCCATTTTCTAAATAATATAATTCTGTTTTCTTTTAGCAAATTAACATAATTGTTTAACGTCCAGCTTTTTGGGAAAAAAGATTGGGTTATAAGCCCTGAGCTTTCTCCTCTAAAAGAAGTAGTGACTGTCCAAATGATAGGAATTATCCATATCACTGATAATATTATAAGTACGGTATAGGCACCTATGCCGTCGATTATGTATTTTCGTCTTGCGCTTTTATAATCTATCTTTTTCATGAAAAATCCCCCTCTTTTTTGTATGAAGACGATTTTCTATAAATAATAATAGAAATGCTGGCAGAGATAATAAACATAATGATTCCTATAGCAGAGCCTATATTATATTTTGGATTATTGAGCATAGTTAACTTATAAAGCCAAGTAATCAATATATCCGTTCCGCCCGCAACTCCGCCTGTGCCAGCACCGTCCGGACCTCCGCCTGTCAACAGCCAAATGACGTTAAAGTTGTTAATATTACTTACAAAATTGGCAATTAACAGCGGTGTGGTCATAAACAACAGATACGGCATGGTAATATGTAAAAATTGCTGAAAAGGTGTTGCACCGTCAATACGGGCATACTCATAAAGGTCTTTTGGGATATTCATCAAAAGTCCAGTCATTAGTATCATAAAATACGGAATGCCTACCCACATATTGATTAAAATAATCAGAGTTTTGGCTGTATTGATATTGCCCCAAAATTTGATTCTAGTTGTAATCCATCCCCATTCTAATAATATAGAATTAATAGGTCCGTAGTCGTGAAACATAGCATACATAATTCTTAAGGTAACAAGCTGAGGGATAGCTATTGTGAGCATAAAGAGTGAGCGGAAAAATATCTTGCCTTTAATTTGTTTTTTGTTGATTAACACCGCCAAAAATATTCCGCCAAGATAGCAAGTAAAGGTGGCAAAAAACGCCCAAACAAAAGTCCAACTTACTACATTGGTAAGAGCCTTAAAGTATTCTCCCATACCAAAAAGGCGTTTAAATGATTCAAGTCCTGTCCAGCTAAGCCATTTGTTAAGTGTAATTGAAGGCACAGTACCTATTTGGTATGCATAGTCCGTAAAAGCAAGCAGTATCATAAACACAAGCGGCAATACTGTAAAAGCCAAAACACCTATAACAGGCAAGGTCAATAACGGTATATAAAACCGCTTGCCTTTGAGTGCTTTTACTGATTCAAAAAAACTTTCTATTTTTTGTTGGGTGTAAACCTTTTTTGCTCCATTAATTGAGCCTTTTATATTATTGATATACAGCATCAAAAAACCAAAAATTATAAAAACACATAAAAGACCGTAAATAATGCTGTAATCTGACCTGACGCCTTCTGTATGCAGGGTAATTAATCCCCAAAAATCAGTTACACCCGAAATTGCCATATAGACAACAAATAATACAAATGCCGTCATATATAACAGTCCTTTGACAATTTGCCGCTGCAATAAATGACCGCTACCCATAATAAAAAACGGCAATACCATAGAGAGTTTTATTCTTTTATCAGATTTTTTTAGCACGGCAGAATAATCTTTGAAACAATTATCGATTTTATAAAACGTCTTTTTAAAGATATTTTTTGCCGTACTGCTCTTTTTTCTCTCCATCATCTTCTCCGATTATGTCTTTACGAAATCTGCGCTTTTATTGTTTGTGTTGCATTTTGAAGCTGCTCAGCTACTTTTGCTTTGGTCAAGTTTTCGCCTGACATATTCCAAATAGCAGTTAAACTGTCCTGCATTGGCGCCCAATAATTGCCCATTGCCAAAATGTTAGGCATGGTAACAGAGTTTTCTAAGGATTGTTTCATGGCTATTGCCGCCAAATATTTCCCTTGAGTATCGTTATTTAAAGCTTCGTCAATTCTTGATGTGTCTATTACTGTAGGCAAAAGCTGTTTTTTGACAAAACGATAATACTGATTTTCGGCATTGGTAAGATAGGATGCAAAAGCGTGAGCAAGATGCGGATATTTGGTATATGAGCTTACACCGTAACCCTTATAACCCGAAAAAGGTGTCAAGGTGTTGCCGTTAATCGTAGGTAGCACAGCTACTGCTGCATTATCTCCTAAGGTCTGTTTTACTGTAGCCCACAAAAACGGTGAGCTTACAATGCCTGCAACCTCGCCGCTTTGTAACAGCGATATTGCTTCTTCCGATTGAATATCTGCAATACTTGCTTTATATTGGCTTACAAAATTATATAGATTGTCAATTGCATTGGGGGTGTTGAAATTGAGCTGTTTTTTATCATTGCCGTTTTGTCCAAACAAATTGACATCTGTCAAAAACGCAAAGGTATAATAAGCATCAGAAGTGGTTTTCCAAGCTAACTTTTTGCCTGCGCTTTTTAGGTTTTCAAATGATGAAAGCTGCTCTGACGTTACTTTCGTTTTGTCATACATAATAGTTATTGATTCTGCTGTTATGGGATAACCGTATACTTGATCATTTATAGTAAATGCCGAAATTGCTTTTTCTTCATGAGTTGCTTTTAATTCCAAAGGAAACATAACCTTAGCAATATCCCCTGATTCCACTGCTACACCAAGACTGTCATGTATAAAAGCAAAGATATCAGCCGCCGTTCCTGCTTCGCCGTACAAATTGATGTTTTCTACCGCTGAACCTTCCGCCTGCGCCTCAAACACAATCTTTAAGGTAGGGGCTTTGGGATATTTTTGTGCATAATCTGCTATAAATTCATCAGCCAAAGGAATAAGCATATCAATATTATTTTCGTCTTCCCAAACCTTTAAGGTAATAACCTGAGAATTTGAATTAGTCTTATTGCAGCCGATAACTGAAAAAGCCAATAAAATTGAAAAAATAACACTAAAGATTATTTTAAGATGTCTCATCATTTCCTCCCAAAAATCATAATTTATTTAATATTTTTAATGCATAATTGATGTTTCCGTCATAATCAAACAAAGCCTGATTCGCCCACTCATTGCCTTCGCCTTTATGTAATTCCTTTATATATTCCCTTGCGCTTTTACTTGCCCAAGTGCCTGATTTTATCGGTATCCAACAAGGCTCCCAATAATACACTCCCAAACACCTGCCGCTGTTTAGATTTTTTACCCTATAAAATAAGTCTTTCAAAAATTTCGCCTGACCTTTTTGGGAAAAAGGATAGGGCTTATTTTTTAATTCGGTATTTTTGTTAATTATAAGTTTGGTATAATTTTGAGGTTGCAAGCTTTTGTCAAAATCCTTAAGAGTATAAGCATAAGAGGTTTCTGCAATCAAAACATCTTTATCATATCGCAAGGTTATGTCCTCAAGATTTCTTATCATATCATCCATGCTTCCATGCCAATACAGATAATACGAAACGCCTATAATATCAAACTCAACACCTCTACTAATAATGTTATCAAACCATTGTCTGTATAGTGTGTTATCCCCGCTTCTTTCCAGATGTAAGATAATCTTAGCGTCTTTTAAGACTTCCTTAGCCCCTTGTACTCCTGATTTTAATAATGCGGCGAGATTATCAAAGCCTGTAATGTCCTTATCATTCCAAACCAGCTTGCCGTCATCCCAGAGCATCCCGCAAGTTATTTCATTGCCGATTTGGATAAACTCCGGCTCGATTTCACAGTCTTTCAAGGTCAATAAAGTGTCTTTTGTGTACTGATAAATCTTATTTTTGAGCTGTTCAAAATTAAGATTTTGCCAGCTTTTGGGCCTGTATTGCTTAGATGGATCTGTCCAAAAGTCGCTGTAATGAAAATCAAGCAGCACGCTCATATCAAGATTTTTGGCTCTTTTACTAAGTCCAATTACTGTGTTGATATCACATGTACCGCCGCCGTAGGCTAAGCCGTTTTCATCATAAGGATCAACCCACAAGCGAAGCCTTACCGAGTTTACGCCGCAGCTTTTTAGAATTTCTAAAGCGTCTTTTTTGGTTTTGTTGCAATAAAAACTGCCGCCTTGATCTTCTACTTCTTTTAATGATGATATATCAACTCCTTTTAAAAACATTTTTAGCCGCCTATTATATTTATTAATTGCTTGTTAATTTCAGAATTTCCCGCAACTATATCACTTTTGATATTGTTTAGATCAATCATGTTGCCCATATTGTCTGTGATTTTTCCGCCTGCTTCATGTAAAATAATCATTGCCGCCGCGTAGTCCCATATATGAAGTCCATCTTCAAAAAATCCGTCAATTCTGCCGCATGCCGTATAACATATATCAAGCGAAGCTGCTCCCAGTCTTCTTATATCAATGCAAGAATCAAAAATCTTTTCAAAGAGCGAAAACCTTTTGTGTGTATTATCTCTTTGATACGGCGAAGTACCTACTGAAATAAGACAATGCTTTAGCTGCTTTTGGGTATTAACCATAATCCTATTGCCGTTCAAAAATGCTCCCTTGCCATTAACTGCATAAAACAATTCATCTCTATACGGCTCATACACCACACCGCATTCAATTTTTTGGTCAACGCAATAGGCAAGGCTCACTCCAAAAAACCCCAATCCGTACTTGAAATTGGTCGTTCCGTCAATAGGATCCAATATAAAGCACTTATTATCTAACCCCTGTTTTTGATTTTCTTCTGATACTACCGCAATATCAGGATATTTTTCATTTATCTTGCTTGTTATAAGGTTTTGTACTGCTATATCAGCATCGGTAACATAATCTGCATAGCCCTTTTCGCTGATTTCATGCGCTCCTCTTAACAAAATATCCTTGGTACTGACTACAAGTTCTTTCATAAACTCAATCAAAGCCTGTTATCCTTTCCAGTATTTTTCTGTATCTAAATCTTGCCATTTGGTTTTTTTCTAAAACATCTTTTTCATTACCTGTATAACAACATCTTAGGCAATAATATTCGTCTTTTTCTTGGTCAAAAAACATATCAATATCCAAATCCCTTATAAAACACGCAGGGCATCTATAATTTAATCTACCTTTTCCAGCCTGAGCCATGACACCAGCTCCTCCTTGTCTTTTAGTGTTTTGGTTATGCCTAGAGTAAACATAGGCGAAAACGCATAGCCTTCTTTGATGTATCCATCGGCTTGTTCTGCTGACACGCTCAAAACCGTATTTATCGGTGGAATGATAGCCTGTGCGCTTGTAAGCTGTTGTATATAAGCTTCTCTGCATTTATAAGCATAATCTATATTTTGAGTATCTTTTTTTCCGTTTAGAATTAACTTAATCTGTGTCATATCCTCAGGGTACTCGGTAGTTCCATAGCATGCCGTTATGTATTCATTAATTTCAATTTGGGCAGGTCTTGACATTTCTAATATTTGCCTTTTAATCTTTATCTGTGAACTGCCTTCTTCAAAGTAATAGGTGGTTTGGATTTTTACACTTAAACCGCTAAATACAATCTCCACAGGGTCAAGCGTCAAAATCCTTGTGCTGCCCTGCTCTGAAAATGTTGCTTTCGTTCTGCAAAGGCACAAATCTATTTCTTCTCCCTCAAAACTAACCTTACAGCTTTTGATAGTGCCTTCACCTGCATAATGCGTAAAATATCCGGCACGGTACATTGACTGTAGAAGGTAAGGATAACTTGCATCATGAACATTAGATGTGCCAATACCTATTTCTCTTTTTATTTTGGCGGCATACGGTCTTAAGTCAATAATCGCCCCGCCCTGATTCATATCTATGCAAGTGCGCAAAAACGGGTCGCTGTACCAAAACAACTGCTTGTTTGAGCCGTATAAAATATCTTTCCAAAGTGCACATTCGGGTTGGGTGTATGTTTTGTTGCTTCTGTAAAAGTCCGCAAACTCTGACATTGTCATATCAATTAGCTTGCCTTCTTTTTTTAGCTTGGCATAGTACGCCATGCCGTCTTCGTAGCTTTTAACCAACAACTCATAACTTGCTTCCCATCTGCCCTTTTTGTTCATCCAGCCCGGTCCTACAAACATCATATTATAAGCATATCCTCTGTTGTATTTTTTCAGACTGCGGTATTGGTCTATAAGGTTATAAAGATAAGGATATTGGTCATTGACATATATCATCCCTCTTAACACATTTTGAGGATGTGTTCCAAAGTTTGAGCCGTTGCCGTCAAAACAAGCCAGCAAATCCCTTGAAAGATGAGGTATTGCAACTATGCCTATATCCTCATCTTTGTCCTTAGCAGGTGCATGGGTGTTTTGCTTGGACGGAATCCATGGGTTCCAAGGCCCTCCGTCCATAAAGGTGTACCATGAATTATTGCATGTATGGTATGCCTTAGGTCCTTCTTCAAAGCAAGTCGCAACAGCACATTTTATAGACGGATATTTTGATTTTATGTAGCTTATTAACTCGGCATCCATGTAATATGAGCCGGTTGAATACGGATAAAATCCAAAACACTCATAAAACTTAGTAAACACATCGTCAACTATTGCCTTTTTATCCTCATAAGAAAACATCCATATACAAAAATCCTTTGTCTTGTATTTTTCTCTAAATTCCTTACACGGTAAGCCCAATAATGACAGAGCGATTTCATCGCCGTAAAGCTTATGATGCTCCTTTGCCAATTCGACTGCTTCATCGTTAAATAGGCTGGCATAAGTCATTTGTATGGTTGTTTTTATTCCGTTTTTATGTGCGATTTCCTGCTGTAATTTGAAAATATCCAATGACTCTTTTAATAAAGACTGCCTTGATATATTTTCGCTTTTGCCGTGCCCTGTAATCTTTTCGGCATATTCGGGCACCATTTCAGGTCTGTGTATAACATTGAGTATAAATGCATCCATTATCCTGCTTTTTCTCCTAAATGTAATCGGCTGGTGATTATGACTTTTTTACTAACGCCCAATCATCCAAATGTCCCCAGATTTCAGCGGGGGCTGAGGCTGATACTCCAATCTTTATATCAGGCGAAGTAATATTGATATTTTCAATTAATGCTTTTATATAATAGGTGTCTTTTGACCCCCAACCCATAACCTTGTCTTTTAGGTCATAGGTCAATCTTTGTCCGTTGTTGTATTCGATATAAATATATAGCTCGGTATGTCCTTGCAACGCCATACAATATACGCTTAACTCGTATGTGCCGGATTCTAATCCTGTAATATCCTGTTCTACCTTAAAGTTATAACTAGACGAACCGTGATACCAGTTGAGGTCAGTTGCACCTGTTCTTGTGTCTGTCTTTCTGTCTAGCTTTACTACCTTTTCGCCTTGAGGTGTGAGCGAAACAATATTCCAAGGCGCAATAACTTGGTCTGTCTTACCCTGCTTTTCGTAACTCGGATCTTTTACAAAATTGACCATTGCTGTAACTGCCGCACTAACAGTACCGCTTTCCAAAAGCCCTTCAACTATTCCCGTTATGTTGTATACACCTTCCTGTTCAAAAGTGTTTTTTGACCAGACTACAGGAAATTGCCTAATTGCATCAAGATTGGTCTCAACAGGAACTGTTTGGGGTACTGTTTCATTTTCTGCCAAATTGATTGTATATTGGGCGGTTTCATTTCTTAATTTTATTGCTGTTTCAATTACAGCTTCTTGCGTGCCTTTTACTTTTTGAAAAACTGACAGTGACGGCAGCGCTTTCCCAAGATAAGAAAACAATCCTTGATTAGCCCATGTGTTTTTGCCGTTGGTGGTAACAAGTCCGCTTGCTGCATTAGCCCAGCCGACATCAGGCAAAGGCAGCCATGCAGGCTCCCAATAAAATATTCCCAATCCCCTTTTGTCAGGGACTTTTGCGACAACTTCCATTACATCTCTTATAGCTGTTGCCTGACCTTGAATGCTGGTCAAATATTTGCCCGCATCTTCTGTGCTTGAGCTGTAAGTATTGGCGGTGTTAGGATTATATTGGTCTGTAAATCCGTAAGCTGTTTCTGCTACAAAGACATATTTATTATATTTTTTGCTGATTTTATCTAAGTTGTTTTGCAGTGCTTCAAGCGTGCCGTGATAATACGAATAATAAGAAACACCTATTGCATCATATTTTACATTATGTTTTTTCATATAACCAAAAAACACATCAAATTCATCATAATTGCCGCCGTTGGCAAGATGAATAGCTGTATAAATATCTGGAAAAACCTGTTTTGAGCCTTCTATACCTGCAGTAATTAATTTTGATAGATACTCAAAATCAGCATCAGGCTCATTCCAATTAATCTTGCCTGTAGGCCAGAGCATACCGTTGTTTATTTCATTGCCTATCTGAATCATATTGACAGTAACGCCGTTGTTTTTAAACTTGGTCAAAGTCTTTACGGTAAAGCTTTTGACTTCACCGATTAATTCTTCTTTGGTTTTGGATGCCCATGACTTAGGAAGACTTTGAGTTTCGGGGTCAGCCCAAAAATCACTGTAATGTAGATCAACCAAAACATTCATATTGGCGGCTTGGGCACGCTTTGCCATAGCTACTGCTTTGTCTGCGTCCAGATTGCCGCCGCCGTAACCATCTCCAAACTTGTCATAAGGGTTATTCCAAATCCTGACCCTAAAAAAGTTGACACCGTTTTCAGACATAATCTGAAAAACATCCTGTTCTTTGCCTTGTTCGTTATAATAGATGCCGCCTTTACTTTCTACTTCAGCTATCATGGATGCAT
Organism: uncultured Clostridia bacterium; assembly: GCA_937895465.1. Lineage (GTDB taxonomy): Bacteria > Bacillota > Clostridia > Christensenellales > DUVY01 > DUVY01. The sequence goes on from CALAYY010000143.1 coordinate 14,236, forward strand.
CAACACCCATAATATAGTCATCTCTCAAGCCGCTGATGGGGTTAACAATTATATCGTCAAATTCTTCTTCAACCGTTTTTTGCCCTAAGATTTTTTCATAATTGTTATCGCCGTATGAAAATTTTATTTCTCTGAAATATTCTTTGGGATTTTTACAACCCCAAAATGTAGCTATCATAGAAAAACATAAAACAAGCACAATAAAAAGCGCCAAAACAGATTTTTTCATTTTCCCTCCCATAACATATATAAGTTATACTATAATTTGTTTGCTGATGTTTTTTTGATATTCTGTCGGAGTCATGCTAATATGTTTTTTGAATTCTGTTGCAAAATGCAGCTGGTTTTTGTATCCTACCATGCCCGCTACAACGCCAATCTTGTATTCACCTGTTCTTAATAATGAGCATGCCTTATCCATACGGTATTTTGTAAGCCAAGATTTAGGCGAATAACCTAACCGTTCATTAAAAATATTGGCAAGATAATTGCTAGTGATATTAAGTGAATCCGCAATATCCTGAATAGTAATATTGAACTGATAATTATACATAATAAATTCTTTGGCTTCTTTTATATGCCCTTCTTTTGGAGTCAGCATATAATTGTCTATTGATTTATTCATTGCAATCATTTCTGAAAACAGCTCATACATTAATCCAAGACACTTTATATCAAGCTCGCCTTTTAATTGATAATTGTCTGAAATCTCCATAAAAAATTTGAAAAGTTTGTAATCCTTAGTGTCAGAAAAAACAGGTCTTTCCCTTGAAATATTGCATAACTTCAAAAGCCTGTCGGCATAAAGCCCGTCAAAAGCTATCCAAGTATAAGTCCATGGATCTTCTTTATCAGGATAATACTTGGGCCTTATTGTCGGCGGAATATAAAAAATCTTTCCTCTTTTGAGTTCATGAACAATGCCGTCAAGCTCAAAAAATCCTTTGCCTGCCAGCACATAATGAAAAAGATGATAAGGCTTTACAGAAAAACATATATCTTTAGTAGCTATACATTTTTCTCTGCCGCACTCATACAGAGATAAATCAGTGAATTTTGAAATATCCAATTGTTCCATAATCCACCTCACCATCTTTTATACTTTAATTATATTGTTATAAAAATAGAGTGTCAATAGTGACTTGTTCTATAAATCTTAGATTTCAAAATATTAACTTTAATATTTTTAATAGAGTTTATAGATTTTTAATTATAATCTTAGATTTTTAAATATGAAATTGACTAAAAAAACGCTATTAAACCCAATAAATGGTATAATTAAACATATTTATAATTCTTTATCTGTTTTCCTTTAGATTTATTAATATATTTAGAAAGTGAAATAATCAAATATTAAAATTACAAATACAAAAGACAGCTTTTTTAATAGCTGTCTTTTGTAATACAATGTCTTTTGGAGTGGTTTTTATGAAATGTTTTTTAAATATTTAATGGGGTTGCGATACTTTGCTCTGTCATATTGGGAATAAAGTCAGGGATATTGCCGTTAATTGTTCTGCCTATAGTCACATTGTCTTTAGTTCTGTCCTGTAATTCTATAACAGGATTTTGTTTGGCTTCTGCGCGATAATCATTGGTGAATACTTTTTGATGTTCGCATATTGCCTTATGACTAGGTACCTCTTTTACATCATTATTAACCTTGTTTTGATAGAAGAAAAACTTGCATTCTTGGGGTAATTCTCTTACATTCATATAATTTTCATGATGTACGGTAAGCTCAATTTGGCTAGCTAAGATATTGCGTACATAATCCCTAGTATCATGGAATTGTAATAGTTTGGGCAAAGTTTCAGGCACAAATTGCTGCCAGTCCTTATCTTCATATTGCTTTAACAAGTCAGCCGCTTTATGCAAATGTGCTATTTCTTGCTCCAGATGCAATCCCCATACCGACTTAACATTGGCATCAAGCTCATCCATAAAGAAAGAATAATACAAATAGCACTCCATATATTCATGTAGCAATAAGCTCTCTAACCATGAGCAATTAGGGTCAAGAAGCGAACCGTAATGGCTTACATGCTGTTCTTCTATCAAAGCGATTTCAAGATATAATTGTCTGCCTAAATCACTATAATAACTATTGCCTAGATTCATATAAAAGTTCATGGTTTGCTGTTCGGCGGCAGTTATAATCATGGTGTTGAGTTTGGTCTGAATATCGGCCTTTTTGAAATCCACATGATACTTAGGCTCATCCATTGGATAGCGGTGTTCAGCTATAGTGGGGCGTCCGGGCGTTATATCTACATAACTTTTTACCAGCTTTTCTGCGGGAATGTTAACGTCCATATTAAGCAAATTGGCATAACGGTAAAGGTGGTCAAAATCCTCCAGAAGCGCAAAATCAAGTGCGTTTTTTACATTTTGATCAGATTCGTTTTGAGCTAGCCATGCAGTAAGGTCAACAGCCACATGCTCATATCCTATTGTAGTTTCAAGCGTTGATTCATCAATAGGCTTGAGCCAATTAATATGCTTTTGCTGTTGCTGTTCTATGCGTCTCATATTGGCAAGCTCTCGCCTGAGATTATTATCGGCACAATGACGGTGAAACTGATGTGAAAATAAAGCAGCTTCAACTTCTATACCGTTCATTAATATTATTCTCACTTTGGTATAAGGGTCAACAGTATTTTTATCATAGGCTTTGGGATATACAGTCTTCCAATCCATATAAAAATCATCAATAGGCTTGGGCTTTTGGTCAAAAGGTCTAAACATGGTAATTTTTTCTCCTTCAAAAGTTCTCTTAGTTAATTTTCCAAAAATCGCCAAAAATATTCTATTTTTAACATAAATTAAGCCTAAATATCAAAAGACGGCTTAGGATAAGCCGCCTTCTAAACTCACTTGTTTTTTGGAGTCAATTTAATTAGGGTGTCTCTTTCTTAAAAATTAATTTTTTTATCATTATTTATTCATAAGGATTATAGGTGTAATAAATTATAAGACTCGCTTTGAAAGTTACGATATCACCATCATTACTGCCTTCTTCATCGACTCTTATATTCATATTATGAACTCCTGCTACGCTGGCGTCATTATCCGGAGCATCACCGTTACCCAATGCAAATTCGCCTTTACGTCCCACAGGCGTAAAAGTCTTGGATTGGTCTCCACCATAACCAGCTGCAAAACCTGTGGCTTTTTTACCGTCTGGTAAGTTATAGGTAAAAGTTTTTGCATAAAATATTGTCGTATCATCTCCTCTGTTTTCTCGTTGGGTAATACGCAATTTTACGCTTATCTGTGTTCCGTTATTTATAATCTGTGTAATAACTTGTACGGTGTATTTGATTATACTGCCGTCTGTATGCATTTCTGAATCGCCTTTGTAGTTTGAATATTCATCGCGGTTATTTTTATTGATAGAAATAGCACCTGATTGAGATAGCTCAACATATAAATTGGCTGTTTCACTGGAACTTGTGATTTGAAATTCTTTGCCTTCTAGATAATCGTCTATAAAACCGCTTAATGCTTCTTTTTTGCCTTCCCAACCCTCTCCAGCATAATCTCCAATCAGATAGGAAATAGGCATCAGACTTTCTTTATAATAATCGCACCAAACTGCGTTACCGTCGACCGATTCTATCCATTTGTCATAATTGCCTTCATTCTGTATAAACTGTGCATATTCTGATTTTCCTCCCGAAACAACAGTATGAGTTTGAACGCTAGCGGTTTCAAATGAAGATGAATATGATGCATCAACTTCAGCCGTGACTGAACCTTTTCCTACAGCTGATTTGGCTCTCATTTCGGCATAAGTACCTATGTTATAACTTGATGCGCCCGCTATTTTTTTTGCGCTCATAGTGTAAGACAGCCTCGCACCTAAAACGCCGCCTAGCATTACATGGGTGCCGTATCTGCTTACCAATTGCTCCGGAGTCAAAGACGCAATGTCGGCCTTAAAAGCATCTGTCAAATATAATATTTGTTCTGCGGGCTGATCTCTTTTTTCTACAAAATAAGCTCCTTTCCAAATGCTGCTGGTACTGGTTGCAAAAGCATACTGATCCGAGCCTGTATGTGTTGAATCAAAGTTAAGCGAAATTTCGCCCGAAAAAGTCGAGATCCCCTTTACACCTCCGCTTGCAGATGCTGAAAATTTTGTTGATAACTCTGATTGATACTTTTTTATGGTGTTGCCAGATACATTTTTGAAATTGCCTTTTTCCATGTTTGGATCGCTTTTTATCATCTCTGCGGCTGTTAACTTATCCAAATCGACTACAGCGTTTTTAATACTTTGGGAATCGGCGTAAAGCCCCGTAATATCATAGCCCCGTCCCAACACCACATCCAATTGATCGGGAAGGCCGTTTTCGTTTTCGTCAATAAGATCGAGCAGGTCATCAGTACTAATATCCTTAATCTTATTAAATAATTCGCAAGCAGACATGGAAAACGCAATAATAACGGCAATAGTTATGAATAGTAATTTTTTTATTTTCATAATTTCAACTCCTATATTATTCCCTTATTGCAAACAGCATATTATCTATTGTAAGCCTAAGGGGAATTGTGCTTTGCTTATCTTCAGAGGTGCGCCAATAAACAGCCTTTTCTTCTATTTTTATATCTTTAAAGCGTGTTAAGTCTTGGAGCGGAGAATAAACAAGAGTTTTTATATATGGTTTCATATCAAAAATTATTTTATTGCCGTCATCAAATTCAATTGATAATGTGTAATCGTCATTTGGTATGACATCCAAAATTTTACTCATAAAAAATCCTCTAATATATATTATAGAGGATTGATGGTTGAAGTTTTATATACCGTTCGGTGTATTTTTTATTTAATATTAGTGAATCATTAAATGAGCTTAAATTGCTCGGCTTTTCTAATAGCTTCTGTTCTACCGTTTGCTTCCAATTTTAAATAAATATTATGTAAATGTGTCTGAACTGTGCCAGGGGATAAAAATATTTTTTCTGCTATTTCTCTTCTTGTATAACCTTCACGGGCTAGTTTCAAAAGTTCAAGTTCTCTTTTTGACAATGATATTCTTTCTTTATTAAAATATTTTAAGCTCTCATTATATTTAAGGCAGGCATTTAATATTTCGATAAAATAGCAGTCTTTTTCTTGCTCGCAAACCGCCTTTATTATTGCTGTTATTTGCGGTGCATATTCGGCATAAATCAAAATAATATTATCTGACTTGGTTTCGTCAAGCAGCAATTTTAATTCTTTAATGCCCTCATCTTTACAGTAAAGGTAATGTTTTGATATAGCTCTTAAAATTCTGGTATGTATTAAGCCTATTCTGTTATTAAAAACAGAAAAATATTGAGGCAAGGTTTCTGTCAGCATTTCAAGCTGAATATAATTTTTGGAAAGCAGCACGGCTTTTGCATAAACAATATAATTAAAATATAATCCCTCATACATAAAGCAGGCTGCGGACATAGTACCTTGCCTAAGCCATTTGGGTATATTATCTGGTTTTGCAAGGACTGCGTTTATATAACCGCTTATTATATCAAGTGTCATATTGCGCAGCGCATTATTCTCACAAGCGGTGTCGTCTCTTATTTGCTTCATAATCTCGTGAGTTAAGGTTACCTTACCTTGATATATATAAAGCCGCAGCAATACAAAGGCGGCATTTATAGTTATTGTATTTTGATTTTTAGCCTTAGCTTTATATATAGCCTTAAACGCATTTAACTCTGCCGTATCGTAATCGCCCGTTTCAACCGCAAACTCTGCCTGGGCAAGATAATTGTTTCCTGTTCCTATACCGTTTGCAATTGCAGTAAAGACTGGAAATTCTTTTGATAAAAAATCAGCAGTCCACTTTAATTTACCTGTTTGTTGGTAATATGTATATAAAAAATTAGGACAGCCAAATGTATATTCACCGTTCTTGCTTACTGTCTTTGATTGTTCTCCGTTTAAAAGCCTTGCAGCCTCAGCAGTATGAATTTTCATCATTTCAATATTGTTAAAATCAGCAAAAACACGATTAATACTTATTTCAGCAAGGATAAGGTTTTTATATTGTAAATTGATTTCTTTTTCATTAGAAAAGTATGCAAATATTTCTTCCAATAGTTCATAGCCGTTTTTCGCCTTTTGCGGATTACCGCATCTTAGCAAATAGCCTATGTACTGTAAATATGCAATAGGATACTTATATAAAAGTTCTTTCTGGGTGCCTGAAAAAAGCTCATCCGCCATGTAAAAGCCAAAATTATCAAATTCAGTCGTATTATCTTTTTCGAGGGATTGAAAAATAATTTCCGAATCTCCACCCAAAAACAAATTAACATAAGCAGATGCATAATTTTGTTCAGATAAATACCATTTGCCTAACTTTCTATACAGTGCTTTTTTTTCTTCTTCATCAGTTAATTTTGAGCGTAAAAAATCAAGCATAATGCTATGTATTTTATATTTGCCGTGTTCTTCGTCATATACCACAAAGGCATTTTCATGGGATAGCCGTTTTAGTATGTCTGTAGCACATGATTCTTCGGTTACAAATTGTGCCTGCCTTTGCGTAAAGTTATCCATGACAGAAAGCCTCAATAAAAAGCGTTTGATGTTTTCATCATATACATTATATAAAACCGTTTCAATCAGATTATTTATTTCACTGTTACGCCTTATTTTAAGTCCTTGTTCTGCTCCCTTAATGAGCAAATACACAAGCGAAACCCATCCACCTGTTAAAGCATATATTTCATTAATTTGTTCTTCTGGTAATTTTAATTTTTGCAACGAGCAAAATTTCTTTACTTCTGACTGAGTAAAGGCAAGATGCTTTTGCGGAAAAATATACACAAGGTTTTTTGAAAACAGCTCCGCCAGTTCCAAGTTCGTCGTATCCCTTGTAATAATGATAATATGTAATTCTTTATATTGGCATGTAATGATTGTTTTGAGAAACAAATTGATTTCAGTGTTTTTTATAAGATGAAAATCATCTAATATGATTGCTGTGTGTTTTGGAAATTCTACATCTTCCATTATTAAAATAATATTACTAAGCTGCAGGGCATCATTGGGAAATCCCAGTCCTTTCAATCTTTCGCCTGTGGATTTATCGATTTGTCTTAATATTTCTGAAAAGGAATCCCAAAAGAATGCTATAGCATTTTTTGGGGATAAGAAATTGATATAAAACGCACAGCAATCATTAAGCGCCAAAAAATCTTTGACTGCCGTTGTTTTGCCGTAACCGATAGGTGCTTCTACAATCGTAAAAGGATTTTCAAATATCTTGGATAGCTTCAAATTCAAGCGGGGTCTTTCGATTTTTACCGCTTTCAAATATTATCCCCTTATAATATTAAATATCATTTTCTATATAAAATATTGAAATCTTAATCTAAAAGCTTTTTTGACTTCGCAAAAGTATGATGCGAAGTCAAAATCCTTTTCTTATTAGTACTATCAAAAATATTATTTTTCCCAAGGGAAGATATATTTTGTAAGCTTTAGGTCGTCTCTTACTTTAGACATTTCTTTTTGGACTGCTTCATTAATGGGAACGCCGCTGTCTTTTCTCTCTTGCCATACAAGATATTCCTTTTCGCCTGCGGTATATATTCTTTGTGCGTCGGGGGCAATTTTGGAACCTCTCAAATCTCTCATAATATTGCCTGCCGTCTTTTTGAATTCGTCAAGTCCCATAAAGGCTTCTGTATCAATAGCTATAAAGAAATGCCCCAGATGGAAAGGCACCTTTTGTCCGTCTTTGCCTATGCCTGTGAGCATTCTAAGATAATTGCCCTGCTGCAAAGCCGCAGACAAAACTTCTACAATCGTTGCATAGCCGTAGCCCTTATAGCCAGCTAGTTCTTCGCCTATTCCGCCTAAAGGTGCAAGTGCTGCATCTCCTGAAACAAGGTCCTTTAGAATCTGTTCTGAATCTGTCTTTGATTTGCCGTCATTGCCTATTACCATACCTTCTGGGGTATCTTTGCCAATACGGGAATAGTATTCTATTCTGCCTCTTTGAATAATTGATGTTGCACAGTCAAGATTAAAAGGAAATTCTTCATCCGTTGGAAAGCCTATTGTCAAAGGATTGGTACCAAGCATATTTTCCACTCCAAAAGTGGGTGCAATGGAAGGTCGGGCGTTAGTGCCGCTCATGCCTATCATGCCTTCTTTAATCGCCATAGATGTATAATATCCTGCTATGCCGTAATGGGTAGAATTGCGTACAGCTACCATACCCATGCCGTATTTTTTTGCCTTTTCTATTGCAAGTTTCATTGACTTATAGCCTATTACCTGCCCCATACCGTCATGACCGTCAATTACTGCTGTGGTAGGAGTTTCACGCACTATCTCAAAGTTGGTTACAGGGTTTTGAATCTTAGCTAAGATACGGTCTATATAAATAGGTTTAAACCTGTTAACGCCGTGGGATTCTATGCCCCGTCTGTCAGATTCCAACAACACATCAGTGCAGATTTCGGCATCAGCTCTAGGTATGCCTACACCCACAAAAGCATCGGTAACAAATTCCTGTGCGGTTTTCCAATCCAATACAACTTTCATATAAAACTCCTAATTTGGTCTTTTCATTTATTGTAACCCAATATATACAAAAAATCAATTTATATTAAATTAAGAAAACTTACTGATTTTTTAACTTAATAATCAGCTGCTTTATTTTTTGTTCTATTATTTTGGCTGTTTTGATATATTCTCCATAATCCTTGCCTGTGGGGTCAACTAAGCCCCAGTCTTCACGATATTCACACGGCAAAAAAGGACATTGCACACCGCAGCCCATAGTAATTACAACATCAACAGGCGGCAGCTCTTCTATAAGTTTTGGGTATTGAGTTAAGGAAATATCAACATTATACAATTCTTTTATTGCCTTGACTGCCAGAGGATTAATAGATGATTTTTTTTCTGTCCCTGCTGAATATGCTTCCAAGTCATCTTTGGCAACAATCTTGGTAATTGCTTCTGCCATTTGAGAACGGCAGCTGTTATGAATACAGATAAAAGCAACCTTTTTCATATTTTTCTCCTAAATGTTTTTTAGCTTTTTGTGATGTTTTCTATTGTTTAGCTGGTAACACACTTCTAACAAGATTTTATTTTTTTATTGAATAATTTCTTTCAATTTCTCGTTTTTGATCTCAGCTTCATACCATTTGATTACTGCATAATCACCCTTACTGTGTTTGTTGATTTTGTTTATCCACTCTATTTCGGCGTTTGCTTTGGCTGATAGCAGAGCATTTGTTGTATTAGTCTTAAGAAAGGATGAATTAATTACCCACCATTTGACAGCAATTTCTGCACGCTTAAGGTCATCTTCTAGACGCATTGCTTCGTAAACAGGTGTCGCCTCGGCAAGTGTTACAATAATTACTTCAG
>CALAYY010000144.1 GCA_937895465.1 uncultured Clostridia bacterium
AGACGTGTGCTCTTCCGATCTCCTGAAGAAAAAGTTGTTGGAGAATTAAAGGCTACAGGCAAGCCGTTTTTGATTATTCTCAACACCGTCAATCCGCTGTCTCCAGAAACCACAAAACTAAAAAACGCTTTGTCCGAAAAGTACAATACATCTGTTTTGGCAATAGATGTTCTTAATCTAAAGATAGAAGAAATCAATCTCATCTTAGAAACAGTTTTATTAGAATTCCCTATAAGGACATTGGAGATAGAATTGCCCAACTGGTTACAAACATTGTCGCCTGATAATTCTGTAATAAAAGATGTGCTTGATTATACCCACCAATTAGCGTCTAAAATGTCCAAAATGCGTGAATACGCAATAGGTGAAATGATAGAGGTAGGCAATGAAAGTCTTGAAAAACCCAGCGTATCCAATGTCAATCTAGGCGAAGGCAAGGTTGTTTACAGCATAATGCCCAAAGACAATCTGTTTTTCTCAGTTCTTAGTGAGGAATGCGGCTGCGAAATAGACAACGATTTTAGGCTAATGTCTTACATAAAACAAGTCGCACACTCTAAGACCACTTACGAAAAATTAAAATGTGCACTAGAAGAAGTTGAACAAAAAGGTTATGGAGTAGTAAGCCCGTCTTTAGACGAAATGACTTTGGAAGAGCCCGAAATAGTCCGTCAGGGCAGCAGGTTTGGAGTAAGGCTCAAAGCCAGCGCACCGTCATTGCATATAATGAAAGTCGATCTGGAAACAGAGGTAAGCCCCATAGTAGGTACCGAACAGCAAAGTGAAGATTTGGTAAGATACTTATTGTCCGAGTTTGAAAATGACCCCAAGGGAATATGGGAAACCGAAATGTTTGGAAAATCACTGCACAAACTGGTAAAAGAAGGACTTACTAATAAGCTCAATGCAATGCCGCAAGAAGCTCAGAAAAAAATGCGAAAGACACTTTCTAGAATAGTCAATGAAGGACGTGGCGGCGTAATCTGTATATTATTATAGTTTGATAGGGGGAAGATATAAAAAAGAGGCAGGTATTTTACTTGCCTCTTTTGCTGTGTAAAAATATATCAACCAAAAAAGAATTTTTAGTATAATGTATTAACATCTTGTCTGCTATGGACAAATATAAATAACCTATGTTATTATAAAAGTGCTATCTGAGACCTGCAACATTGCGGAGCTTTTTTAAAACCACAAGGCTTGCTAAAAACGTAGGGAATATAATTTACTAAGGATGAAAATGATACCCTTTGGATAATAAATTATATGGACAGTACAGGACAATAAACAGTTGTTAAATATTTAGCAGGAGATTGACCAAATGGGTATTAAAATTGTTGCAGACAGGATGATTGACCTACCAAAAGAAGAATTAGTTTCTCTTAATATCGATACCATATCATGTTATATCAATATGGGTGAAAAAAGCTATTCAGACCTTGATGATGTTTTCCCAGAGGATGTCTACAGATACATGGATGAGACAGG
>CALAYY010000145.1 GCA_937895465.1 uncultured Clostridia bacterium
GGTCATTGGTGTTAGTTGATGAAATTGGTGCTGGAACTGACCCGTCTGAAGGTGCTGCTCTTGCAATAGGTATAATAAAATATATGCACAAGATGGGAGTCTTGGCTATTGTCACTACTCATTACTCTGAACTAAAAGAGTTTTCGCTGACTAATCCATATATCAGAAATGCTTCTATGGAATTTGATTTCAAAACCTTATTGCCGACATATAAAATTATGATGGATTTGCCTGGAACAAGCAATGCACTTGCAACTGCAAGGCATCTAGGATTAAATGCTGAAATCTTAGATGAGGCTAAAAAAGCGATTGATGAAGAAAAACATAATTTTGAAAATGTTTTAAGGCTGGCTAGGTCATTAAAATCCCAAGCAGAAAACGAATATGAGCAAGCACAAATAGAGCGTGAAAAGTTGCAGCAAGAAATCCAAGAAGTTTTGAATGAAAAAGAAAAGATAAGCCAAATAAAAGAAAAAATCAACACTCAAGCAGAACGTGAAGTAAAATCTATCATTGCCAAAAAGACCGCACAAGCCAATGAATATATTGAACGTTTGACCGAAATAGTTAATCAAGCAGAATTGGACCAAAGCGAATTATTAAAGGCTAAACAATTAAGAACTGCTATAGAAAATCAATTATATGAAGATTCTCTTAATACAGATTATAATGATGTAAAAGAGCTTTCTATAGATGACATTAAAATTGATATGAATGCTTATATAAAAACGCTCCAAAAAGAATGTGTTATTATGTCTTTGCCTGATAGAAAAGGCTTTGTTGATGTCAGTATTGGCAATATGCGGCTTAATATTAATATAAATGATTTGGGTGTATTAAAACATACTGCATTAAAACCAGAAAAAAAAGAATCAACTATTATAAAAAGAGCTGCATCAAATAGCGATAATAGCCCATCAATTATTTCTTCTCCGTCTATAACCATAGAAATTAACCTTTTGGGAAACACAGTAGATGAAGCTGCTGCAAAAATAGATATCTTTTTGGATAATGCTGTTAGGAACGGTATTAATGAAGTTAAGATTGTGCATGGAAAAGGAACAGGTGCTTTGAGGCGGGGTATTCATAATTATCTTAAAGTCAGTAGACTTATATCAGGATATCGGCTTGGGATGAATAATGAGGGCGGAAGCGGTGTTACAATAGTAACACTTAAATGATGACATTTAAATCATTTTATATTATGATATAATTAAACTAAATTTTTTTATGGTGAGTTATGGTTGAAACATATTTTGAACAAAGTAATTCTTGCGAAAATCCCAATGCTAATAAAGGTAAAAAAATCTTTTTTAAAGTTTTGTATTATTCTTTTTTAGTTTTAGGTTTTATTTTATTTATTATTATATTTGGGCTTCCGATGTTTAGTGCCGATATGCCGTGGTATCAGGCATTAGTTGGGGTGTTATTATGGATGATAATGCCTATATCGTTATTTTTAGGTGCTTTTTTTGTAAAGAAAATTCTTAATAATCTTGATTCTGTATTTGATTATGTTCTTAATGGTAGAGAATTTTACATTATGCGCATAACTAACAGCAGTAAAAGAAAAAAATTCTTACAAGTTAATGTATCTCAAATGACGGCAATCGGTAAGATATCACTCGACAGTTATGAAAGATATGCCGCAGATCCAAACATAAAAAAGGTTTTTGCTCTTACCAATCCTCAAAATGAAGACAATATTTTTTATATGTTCTATAATGACAGTCCCAAAAAAATATTATTACATTTTGAGCCTAATGAAGAATGTATAATGAATATAAGAAGAACGCTTGGAAGAGATATAATATCCAGAAAATAAAGGCAAAATAACTACATGATATATCTTGATAACGCAGCTACAACAAAAATGTATGAAGAGCTGTTGTGCATTTATAAAGAATTTGGAACGGATAATTTTTTTAATCCTTCAGCACTATATAAAAGCGCTTTGGATGTTGCAGTAAAGATACGGCAGGCAAGAGCAGACTTGGCTAACTTTCTTGGTGCCAACCATAACGAAATAATCTTTACTGGCAGTGCTACAGAAGCTAACAATATGGCGTTAAGAGGAGCTATTCGTGCTAACTCTAATATTGTAATTTCTGCAGGAGAGCATTCTTCAGTTTATAAAACTGCTCTTTCATTAAAAAACAATGGCGTTCTCTGTGAATTAATACCATTAAATAAAAACGGTCAAGTTAATCAGGATAAGTTATATAATTATTTATCAAATAACAAGGTATCAATTGTTTCAATCATTCATGTGAGCAACGAAACAGGTGCTATTAATGACATAAAAGAAATTGCCAAAAACATTAAGAAAATAAGTCCATCAACTTTACTTCATAGCGATGGAGTTCAAGCCTTTGGTAAAATTCCTGTAAAAAATTTGGGTATAGACTTATACAGCATTGCAGCGCATAAGATAAAGGGTCCAAAAGGTATAGGTGCTTTATATATCAAAAAGGGTGTTCATCTTAATCCCATAATTACAGGAGGCGGTCAAGAAAACAATTTGCGCAGCGGTACAGAAAATGTTGCTAATATCCTAGCTTTTGCCGCTGCTATCAAATTATTTTCATCGCATTTTAACTTTGATAAAATGCTTGAATTAAGAGAGATCTTTATTAAGACGTTAACAGCAGAAATAGGTGATATAATCTTTACTTTATCTGATGATTATAATACTATGCCACACATAATATCATTGATTGTTCCTGATATTAAGGGTGAGACACTGTTGCATATGCTAGAAAGCCAAGATATTTTGATAGGCTTGGGTTCTGCATGCTCAGCAAACAATAAAGGTAACAGAGTTTTGCAGGAATTGGGTTATACTTCAAAGCAGACTGAAAGTTCAATTAGAATAAGCTTTTCTCCTGACAATACCATTGATGAAATAAAATATGCCGCCCAAGTCATGGCGTCATCTATAAAAGAATACAGAATAATAAATAAAAAATAGGATAATTATGAAAAAGGTTATTATTATACGATACGGCGAAATATATCTCAAAGGCGACAACAGAAATTATTTTGAAAGCTTATTAATTCAAAATATTAATTATGTATTAAAAGGCTTTGATTACAGCTTGAAAAGAATACGTGGAAGGTTTGTCATTTCTGATTTTACAGAAGAAGATGAAATAATTTCTAGACTTTCTTATGTTTTTGGAATATATTCTTACAGCTTAGGCTATGCTGTAAAAAGCGATTTGGAAATTATTCAAAAGACAGCATTAAATGTAGTTGGAAACGGAAAAACCTTTAAGGTGTCAACCAATCGTGCTGATAAACTTTTTTCGCTTAACTCGCAAGAAATAAGTGCTCAAGTAGGCGGATTTATATTAGAAAATATACCAAATCTAAAAGTTGATTTGCATAATCCTGAATTTATAGTTTATATCGATTTGAGAGAAGACGGAAACACCTTTTTGTATTCTAATATTTCTGAAGGCGTAGGCGGCCTGCCTGTCGGTTGCAGCGGTAAGGGATTATTGATGCTCTCAGGCGGAATTGACAGTCCTGTAGCTGGATATATGATGGCGAAAAGGGGATTAAAAATTGGAGGCGTTCATTTCTTTAGTTTTCCTTATACCAGCGAACTAGCAAAGGATAAGGTTATTCAACTTTCTGAAGTGCTAAGCAAATACAACAATGGAATGGACTTATATATCGTTCCTTTTACTAAAATTCAGGAAAAAATAAACAGTCTTAATACTACATACACTGTAATATTAATGCGAAGATATATGATGCGTATAGCCAATTCGCTCGCAGAGAAGTTTGGATATAAAGCAATTCTCACAGGAGAAAGCTTGGCACAAGTTGCAAGTCAAACGCTAGAAAGTATGACAGTGACCAATCAAGCCTCATATCTGCCTGTTTTTAGACCTGTAATAGGCATGGATAAAGAAGAGATAATCAATATAAGCCGAAAAATGCAAACTTATGATATTTCTATTTTGCCTTATGATGATTGTTGCACAGTCTTTGTGCCAAAACATCCAGTAACAAAGCCCAGTTTAGCCTCTATAGAAAAGCTAGAAAAGTTGTTGGATTTGGATATATTGGTTAATGAAGCAATCGAAAATACAGAATTAATAAGAATTGAATAAAACGGTGTTAGTTATTTTCTTTTGAATATGATCTTTTAGTAAAAAACTCTTTCATTTTATCAAGAAAAGACTTTTCTTTGGTTTTATGTTCTTCTATTTTTTCTTGAATATCCCATCGAATGTTTATAGCTTTTGAAGGCATATTCCTTAAAGAAAATATCTCTCTTTTTCTATATCTTGGAGCTAATTGTGCGTTTGCCAGTACTAAGGTTTGATTGCTGTTATATTCATTCAAATCTATGTCAGCATAAACTACGCCTTTTGGTTTTTCAAAATCAGGCAGAATTTTATTTTTATAAATGGTGTCATAAACTTTTTTTGTAATCATTGTGGGATATGTAGCGCCTGTTACATTATTAGATAAAGCGTTTTTCTCTTCGTTGAAGATATTTCCTAACCATATACCCATAGTATGTTGTGTTGTATATGAAGTACAGTAAGCATCATTATTTTTAGAGGACTTTAGATAACTGTTAGTACCAGTTTTAGCCGCTACAGCATATTCGCTGCCTTTTAGTCTTTTGGCTGTGCCGCTATTTGTTGCACTTTTTAGCATATCGGTCAAAATGTATGCAGTGTCTTCATTAACTATTCTTTTTGGATTATAGTTGTTTTGATATATAACTTGTCCGTCTTTTGTTTCTATTTTATTAATAAATGAACTTTTTTGATATAATCCTTTATTAGGAAGCATTGCATAAGCCGAAGAAAGCTCATATAAAGTTATACCTTTGTGTAATCCTCCTAAAGCAAGGCTAAGTCCGTTATCATTATCATCTAATTCAAATCCTATTTTACCCAAAAAATCTACTGCTGTATCTGTTCCAATGCTTTTTAAAACCTTTACAGCGGCTATATTATTTGAAGTGCTTATTGCATCTCTTATGTTAATCCATCCATAATGTTTTCCGCTGTAGTTTTTTGGGCTGTAACCGTTATAATTAATTGGCTCGTCCAAAATAAGTGTAGCAGCAGTTATAAGATTATTTTCTAGGGCAGGAGCATAAACAGCCAAAGGTTTGATTGTTGAAGCCGGCTGTCTTTTTATATTTAATATATCTTCATTTGACGATATCATTCCGGTTATTCCATAAGTATTATTGTCAATTACTATTCCGGCGTAATCAGGCATCACTCCGTTTTTGTTGATAGCTTGAGGTATATATTGGCTAAAAGATTGACTTAATGCTTCTTGTGCGTCTTTATTGTAATAAGTATAAATAATGCAGTTTGTTAAATTGGTTTTTGAGTTTTTTAACAAATTCATAGCTTCTAAAACGGCAGATCTAGAATAAATATTTTGAAATTTTTTACTTTTTTCAAAAGAAAAATTTAAATCAGATTCTAGTGCTTCTTTATACTGTATTTCATCAATAAAACCACTTTTAAACATTGCTTTTAAAACAGTCTTTTGTCTGTTAATCAGCAATTCTCTATTTTTGTAAGGATTATATTTTGTAGGAGAATTTATAATTGCAGCCAGTGCCGCCGCCTCGGATAAATTAAGATTTTTTGATGATTTCCCAAAATAGACATTTGAGGCTGATTCTATTCCAAACAAACCATTTCCAAAATAAACAATATTAAGATACTTTTCCAAAATCTCATCTTTGGAATAATTTTTTTCTAATTGTCTTGTTATATGTGCTTCTTTTAATTTTCTTTCAATTGTGCGTTCATTAGATAAATGAGTGTTTTTTACAAGCTGTTGACTTATAGTAGAAGCGCCTTCCTTAAATGAAAGTGTTTTAATGTCGTTTACTGCTGCACCAATCAGCCTGATATAATCAAATCCATGGTGTTTATAAAATCTTTTATCTTCTATAGCAATAAAGGCTTTTGGCACATAATCAGGAAGATTGGTTAACAAAGCCATATTTCCGTGCTGACCGTTATATTCTAAGGGGGTCATATCATCTGCTAAAACCTCTATTGTCTGTCCTATATCGTCTATTGTTTTTTTGTTCAAATCTACATAATCAATACTAATAATAATAAAGAATGCGCTTAATGCTCCTGCGATAGCTACACTTGCCAAAACTATTGAAATTATTTTGAAAGTTTTTTTGAATTTCATAAGGTTAGTATATATGATTTTCAAGGTATTTATTATTTGGTCTATAAAAGAATTAACTTGTCTAAAATTGTCAACTAAGCTATAATCAAGTAAGCAAAATAAATAACTTTAATAATAATAAGGAACATAAATGTTTTATCATATAATCACTTACGGCTGTCAGATGAATGTTCATGAATCTGAAAAACTTGCAGGAATGTTAGAAAACTTGGGTTATGTCAGCACGCCTAAAAAAGAAGATGCTGATGTCATTTTGTTTAATACATGTTGTATAAGAGATACCGCCGAAAGAAGAGCTTACGGTAATATAGCCGCTCTAAAAAAGCTAAAAAAGAATAAACCTGATTTGATTATAGGGGTTTGCGGCTGCATGCCTCAACAAGATTCATCAAAAACATATTTAGAAACAAAAATGCCTCATGTTGATATTGTTTTTGGAACGCATAATCTGCACAAATTCTCTGAAATGCTTCAAAATTGCCTTAAGGACAAGAAAAGGATAATTGAAACTTGGGGCGATAGCGTACTTCAGCCAGCCAATACGCCTATGACCAGGACAAGCGGTGTTAATGCTTGGGTTAACATTACGTACGGATGCAATAATTATTGCACCTATTGCATTGTGCCTTATGTACGAGGCAGAGAAATAAGCCGCCCAATGAACGAAATTATCGAAGAAGTTAAACAGCTGCTAAAAAGCGAACAGTATTCCGAAATTACATTACTAGGGCAAAATGTTAATTCTTACGGCAATGATTTAAAAGACGGGACAACTTTTGCCAAGTTGTTGGAGAACATTGCTATTTTAGACGGTGAATTTAGATTAAAATTTATGACATCTCATCCTAAGGATATAAAAGATGAGGTGATTGACACTATTGCAAAGTACAAAAAGATTTCAAGACTTATTCATCTTCCCGTTCAAAGCGGCAGCAATGCAATTTTGAAGGCAATGAACAGAAGATATACAAGAGAATATTATCTTGAAAGGGTAAATTATATAAGACAGCAAATGCCTGATGCAGGACTTTCTAGCGATATTATAGTAGGTTTTCCAGGAGAGACAGAACAGGACTTTTTGGATACGCTGAGCCTTGTTAAAGAAGTGGGATATAGTAATCTTTATATGTTTATGTATTCTCCTAGAAAAAACACTCCTGCAGCAAGCATGCCTAATCAAATTGATGAATTAGTTAAAAAAGAAAGGGTAAAAAAGCTTATAGAGTTGCAAAGAGGATTAATGCGTGAAAACGCCAAGCAAAGCATAGGAAAAAAATACAGGGCATTGTTTGAAGAATTTAAAGACGGTGTTTTGTCTGCCGTAACTGATTGTGGGAAGTTGGTTTTTATTAACAACGCATCAAAAGAGTTAGTTGGTAAGTTTGGGGAAGTTTTGATTACAAGTGCAAAAAGCGGAAGATTGATAGGAGAATTAGTTTAGTTAATATGGCATTATCACCCATGATGAAACAATATATGTCAATAAAAGAAAATTATAAAGATTGCCTATTGTTTTTTAGATTAGGCGATTTTTATGAAATGTTCTTTGATGATGCTGTTACAGCAAGCAAAGAGCTAGAATTGACTTTGACAGGCAGAGATTGCGGATTGGACGAACGCGCACCTATGTGCGGAGTGCCATTTCATTCGGTGGATTCCTATATTGCTAAGCTCATAGAAAAAGGTTATAAGGTAGCCATCTGTGAGCAAATGACCTTGCCCGAAGAAAGTAAAGGTATTGTAGAAAGAGAGGTAACAAGAGTTATAACTCCGGGAACAGTAATTGATTCGGACATGTTGGATGAGAGCAAGAATAATTATATTGCTTGTGTTTTTTTAAATGAATCTTCAGAAAAATTTGAAATTGGGTTAAGCTGGGCTGATATCAGTACAGGTGAATTTAATTTTACAGAAATTAAGACTGACCCTATTAATAAGCTTAATGAGACTTTGATACAAATAAATCCTGCTGAAATAATTTGTAATGAACAAATGCTCACACAAAGTTATGGTTTGAATGCGGTAAAATATAATCATATACCGCGGTTTAGTGTTTATTATGAATGGGCATTTGATTATGATAATGCTATAAAAAGATTAATAGATAATGAAAAAATTTCACTAATAGATAAATCAAAAGCTTTGGCTGTTTGTTCTTCTGGAGCATTGCTGGAATATTTGACTGACACTCAAAAAAGACCTATTACATATCTTAACGGTTTTAACGATTATCAAAAGATGCAATTTTTGATGATTGATAACACGGAGCGTCGGAATCTTGAGCTTTTTGAAACGATAATTGACCGCAAAAAGCGTGGTTCATTGTTAGGGGTAATAGACAGGACAAAAACAAGTATGGGAGCCAGGATGTTACGTCGCTGGCTAGAGCAACCTTCTATTAACAGTAAGGTTATTAATCAAAGACTTAACGGTGTTGAGGAATTAATTAATAATCCTATTTTGAGAGAAAGTTTAACCAAATCACTTTCTAAGATAAACGATATTGAACGCTTAAGCAGTAAAATAGCTTACGGCTCTATTAACCCAAGAGAATGTGTAGCAATCAGCCATTCCTTGAAAAATGCAGAACAAGTGACTTTTGCCCTAAGAGATGCTAATTCTGATATTTTATATAATATTTATTCTGGTTTTGATGAAGCAGAAGATATAACCCAAATTATTGATTTGGCTTTAAATGATGAAAATCCTCCTGCTACTATTAGGGATGGGGGATTTATCAAGTCAGGATATAATAATGAACTTGACGAATTGAGAAGTACAAGCAATAATGCAAAACAATTAATTGCGGCATTAGAGTTACAAGAAAAAGAAAGCACAGGAATAAAAAACCTAAAGGTTGGATTTAATAAGGTTTTTGGATTTTACATTGAAGTCACGAAATCCCAAATAGACCAAGTACCTTATCGTTATCAGAGAAAGCAAACTATTGCAAACGGCGAAAGATATATTACATCAGAATTAAAGGACCTTGAATCCAAAATTTTGGGAAGCGAAGAAAAAGCAATAAAGCTTGAACAAAGGTTATACAGTGAAATAGTTTCTGATTTGAAAGCGTACATATCTAAGATACAAATAATCTCTCAAAGTATCTCAATTGTTGATTGCCTGATTTCATTTGCCTGCATATCGTCTGAAAATAATTATGTCAAACCCATAATAGGCGAAAGTATTGATTATTTAAAAATAGTAGAAGGAAGACATCCCGTAGTTGAAAGGTATATTAAAGACGGCGAGTTTGTTCCTAATGACACATATCTAGACAATAACGATAATCGAACATTAATTATTACAGGTCCAAATATGGCGGGAAAAAGCACTTATATGCGTCAAGTAGCATTAATTACTATACTTGGACATATGGGTTGTTTTGTGCCTGCAAAAGAGGCTTTTATTCCTATTACTGATCGTATTTTTACACGAATAGGCGCCAGTGATGATCTAACTTACGGGCATAGCACCTTTATGGTAGAAATGATTGAAATGGCTCAAATATTGAAAAACGCAACGACAAAAAGCCTTTTGATATTAGATGAGATAGGCAGGGGAACATCAACATTTGACGGTCTAAGTATTGCATGGGCAGTTATGGAATATGTTTCTTTAACTCTAAAGGCTAAAACATTGTTTGCTACACATTATCATGAGCTTACAGAGCTTGAAGGTGTTTTTGACGGCGTGAAAAATTATAGAGTTTTGGTCAAAGAAGTTAACAAATCTATTATATTTTTACATAAAATCGTCAGAGGCGGAGCAAATAAGAGCTTTGGTATAGAAGTTGCTTCACTTGCCGGCTTACCACAAGATGTTATCGATAAAGCACGCAAAATTTTGAAGATTTTGGAAGAAAACGATATTAATTACAATGAACGAGTAAATGCACTTACGGGACGGCAATTATCAATATTTGATCATACTAATATTGCAGGGCTTGAAAGGATAAAAAATATTATAGAAGAATTGGATATTAACACTATAACGCCCGTTCAAGCATTGGAAATCTTGGCTGATTTAAAAATTAAGGTCGAAAAGCTATGAGCAAAATAAATGTATTAAATAGCGATATTTATAATCTTATAGCGGCAGGCGAAGTAGTAGAACGACCTTGTTCAATAATAAAAGAATTGATTGAAAATAGTATAGATGCTGGTGCAGACTCTATAACAGTTGAAATAAAAGAAGGCGGCATTAAGTACATTAAGGTCTCTGATAACGGCTCAGGTATAGAAAAAGCAGATTTAAAAAATGCATTATTAGCTCATGCAACCAGTAAGATTGCTAAAAAAGATGACTTGCATGCAATAAGTACATTGGGATTTAGGGGAGAGGCGTTGCCGAGTATTGCGGCAGTAAGTAAAATAAAGATTTTATCACGCATTAACAACTCTGATTTGGGCTATGAAATTTCATGTGAAGGTGGTTTGTTTTCTGATGTAGCGGAAAAAGGTTCGCCATTGGGAACATATATAACCGTAGAGGACTTGTTTTTTAATATGCCTGTCAGAGCAAAGTTTTTAAGCAAACCAAGCTCTGAAGAAAATCATATTACAAACTATATATCTAGATTGATTTTGTCTAATCCCAATATTTCTATAAAATATATAGCCAATGATAAGATTGTTTATCAATTTGGCGGAAAAGGGCTTGAAGCGGCAATTTTTACGGTTTATGGAAAAGAAGCATTGGATAATAGCTTGTATGTTTCTAATAAAACTGCTGATTTGGAGATAAAGGGTTTTTTGGGAAGCCCTAATTATACAAAACCAAACCGTACTTATCAGACTGTTATTATTAACGGCAGATATGTCAATAATGATACAGTGTCAATTGCAGTTCATAATGCCTATCAGGATAGATTGATGAAAAGGCAATATCCCTTTTATGTTTTGAATCTAACTGTGCCTTTTGATAAGATTGATGTCAATGTGCATCCCAATAAGCTTGAAGTTCGTTTTTGGGATAAGAGTTATGTATTTAAAACAGTTTATTCAGCGATTCGAAATACACTCAATAAAAATGAGTACATAAAAGAGATAAATTCAAATCCAGATGAAGATAATAATTCCTTTACGCTTTCTTCAATTAATTCCTCGTATGAGGCATCGTTAGAACAAAAAGGTAATGTTGATAATAAAAGTGTTGAAGGGATAACCTTTGATAGTTATGAAAACAAATCTCATAACATTGTTAAGGATGATGGCGGCAGAATGAATAGCATCTTAAATAAGCTTGCCGATATGAAAAAACAATCATCCTTTCAAAAACAAGATAATGAAATTAATTTTCAAAAATCCAGTGAGACTTTATTATCTCAATCTGTTCAAGCTAAGCTATTTGAAGATGCTAAAAAACCAATAGTCTTGGGAGTATTGTTTGACACCTATATTATGATAGAAATTTCTGAAGACTTGTATATTATAGATCAGCATGCAGCTCATGAACGTCTTTTATTTGATCAGCTTATTAACAATGTTCAAAGTTTAAAAAATGATGTTCAGGATTTGTTAGTACCTTATGTGTTTAATGTTAACCATCTTGAAAATAATAAAATAATAGAGATGTCGGATGAGTTAAATAATCTTGGATTTGGCATTACTGAATTTGGAAATCTTACATACAAAATTTCAACAGTGCCTTTCTTGTTGACTGATATTAATCTAAAAGATTTTGTTTGTGAAATACTGAATGAAAACATAAAGAGTATGAACACGTCTAATTTAATGAGAAATATGCTGGCAAGTGCTGCTTGTAAAGCCGCTGTAAAGGCAGGAGATTCGCTTAATAATAAAGAAATCTTATCAATAATTAATCAGCTTAACGATAATAAGACTGAGTTTTTATGTCCGCATGGAAGGCCTATTATTACAAAAATTAATAAAAAAGAAATAGATAAATGGTTCAAAAGGGTAGTGTAATAGTTTTTTGCGGTCCTACTGCTGTAGGCAAAAGTGCATTTGGATTATATATTGCAAAAAAACATAATGGAGAAATAATCTCTGCTGATTCAATGCAAATTTACCGTGGAATGGATATAGGTACTGCAAAACCAAGTTTGCAGGAGCAAAAAGAAATTAAGCATCATTTAATTGATATCTTAGATGTAAATGATGAGTATTCTGCAGAGCAATATAAAGACGATGCAGACAATGCAATTTCTGATGTTTTATCAAGAGGCAAATTACCAATTATTGTAGGTGGAACAGGATTTTATATTAAGGCTTTATTATATGAGCATAATTTTGGCAATGCCAAAAAGGATGAGAAAATCAGACAAAAATATCAGAACATTTTAGAAACCAATGGAAAAGATTATTTGTATGATATTTTAAAAGGAAAAGATTTTGAATCATCTCAAAAGATACATCCTAACGATGTGAAAAAAGTAATAAGAGCTTTGGAGATATTTGAGGTAAGCGGAAATAAAAAATCAGAACTAATTCAAAGCGAACAGCACTGTCGATATGATTTTAAAATATACTTTCTAAATATGGAACGTCAAATATTATATGAAAGAATAAATAATAGAGTTGATGATATGATAAGAAACGGTCTTATTGAAGAAGTAAAACAACTTATAAAAAACGGCGCAGATATTAACGGTCAGGCAATGCAGGGCATTGGATATAAGGAAACGGTAGATTATATTAACGGTAAGACTTCAAAAGATGAAATGATTGATTTGATAAAACAACATACCAGAAACTATGCAAAACGCCAGATTACCTATTTTAAGGGGATGAAAAGTGTAAAATGGATAGATGTTCATAGTACTATGTCAGACATAGTACTATGAGATTAAAGGAATTGTGATGAAAATAGAGCATTTTGTGGAAGAATGTGAACAAAAATGTATTAATGAGTATAAAGCTATAGAGCAGATAGCATTATTTAATCAAAAAAAAGTTTTAAATTCTTTTAAAAGCTGTAAAATTGGTTTACAGCATTTTAACGGTTCAACAGGTTATGGATATGGTGATACAGGCAGAGAAAAACTTAATGAAATATATGCAAAAGTTTTTAACTGTGAGAAGGCTTTGGTTTCGCCGCATATAAGCAGCGGCACGCATGCCATATCTTTATGTTTTTATGGGATTTTGAGACCGGGAGATACTATTTTAAGTATAAGCGGACGTCCTTATGATACATTGGAAGAAATTATTTTTAAAGAAGGCAACGGCTCCCTTATTGATTTTGGAATTAAATATCATCAGATAGAATTAAAAAACGGGGATTTTGATTTTGAAAGTATAAAAGAGTATTTAGATGGAAACTCAGTAAAAATGGTTTTTATTCAAAGATCCAGAGGCTATTCTTGGTCAAACGCCCGTTCAATTAATCAGATAAAAAAAGTGTGTGATTTTGTAAAAGATATAAGTCAAAGTTCAGTCATTATGGTTGATAATTGCTACGGCGAATTTGTCGATGTTGCGGAACCTTATGAAGCAGGTGCTGATATTTTTGCGGGGTCATTAATAAAAAACCCAGGAGGCGGACTTGCTCCTACCGGAGGGTATATTTGCGGTAAGACTGAACTTGTTGATCTCGTGGCAGGCAGGCTTACTACACCTAATCTAAAAGATGAAATTGGCTCATATTCTGAAGGGTATAGATTGTTTTTTCAAGGGTTGTTTTTGGCACCGCACACCGTCTTACAGACTTTGAAAGGCTCATTACTTATAAGAAAAGTTTTTAGCAGCTTGGGATATAAAGTTTTACCTTCTGCTGAAGAAAAAAATAACGATGTTATAACCTCTATTGAGTTTGATACTGAAGAGCAGTTAATTGAATTTCATAGGACTATTCAAAGCTGTTCTCCTGTAGATAGTTATTTGACATTATATCCTTGGGATATGCCCGGATATAATGAACAGGTTATAATGGCTGCAGGCACGTTTGTCCAAGGAGCTTCAATAGAACTCAGCAGTGATTCTCCTATAAAAAAGCCCTATATTGCATACATACAGGGCGGACTCACATATGAGCATGTAAAGTTAGCTGTTATGATTTGTTTGGAAAGACTAAATCTTATAAAATAAAATCTTATAAAAAGAATGGCTTTATGAAAAGATTAAAGCCATTTTATATTATATTAATTTTTAATTATTTATATCTTCTGATAAGCCCTACAACTAACCCTAAAACTTCTGCTTCTTCTACAATGATAGGGTCGTATTTGTCATTTTCAGGTTGAAGTCTGATGTGCTTGCTTTCCATATAAAATCTTTTTACAGTTGCTTCTCCGTCTATCATAACAGCTACTATCTCGCCGTTATTGACAAAAGACTGCTTTCTAACCACGATTTTGTCACCATTTAAAATGCCTGCATTAACCATGCTGTCTCCGCTTACCGTAAGCAAAAACAACTCACCGTCAGAAAACATATCATTGGGCAGGG
Organism: uncultured Clostridia bacterium; assembly: GCA_937895465.1. Taxonomy (GTDB): domain Bacteria; phylum Bacillota; class Clostridia; order Christensenellales; family DUVY01; genus DUVY01. The sequence continues at coordinate 14,616 of CALAYY010000145.1, forward strand.
GAAACACATCTTCTATATTTTCTACCGCTGTGATCGGAACACCAGCTGTTATCTTTCCAACCAAAGGGATATCTTGCATTTCTTTTTTTGGAAAATCAGAATACTCATTTATAATTTCAATAGCGCGTTTATGATTATCAGCTTTTTTTATGTACCCATATAATTGGAGTCTGTTGAGTGAATAATAAGCTGTAGCAGTTGAAGTGATATTAAGAGCCTTACAAATTTCTCTTACTGTAGGAGGATAACCGTATTTGGTACTATATCTTTTGAGATACGCCAATACTTTTTCATCTTTTGGATCTAGTTCTTTTCTATCCATTATCAACTCTCCTTATGAGTTTATTAAGTATTATATCACAAAAAAAATAATTAAGCAAACATTCGTTTGAGTTTACTCATCATCTCTCAAAATGACTTTTCGAGCAGCATTTTTACGAATTTCAGAATCAAGAGCGGCATAATGCTTTTTGGTTGTATTGACATCTCTATGTCCTAACACATCAGCTACTACATAAATATCGCCTGTCGCTCTATATAGTTCTGTTCCAAAGGTGCTTCTTAACTTGTGCGGAGTAATCTTTTTTAAGGGCGAAATTATACGTGCGTATTTTGTAACAAGGTTTTGAACAGCTTTTGTAGATATTCGGCGGTTTTGCATGGATAAGAACAATGCCGGCTCGTCTTGAGAAATTTTATCAGAAAGGCATCGTTCATCAAGATATTTTCTCAAAGCGTTGGCAACCTCATCTGAAAAGTACAAAATAGTAGAATTACCGCCCTTTCTAACAACTGTAAAGGCGTTAGAATTAAAGTCTATATCATCAATATTAAGCCCGATAAGTTCGCTTATACGAATACCTGTACCCAAAAACAGCGTCAAAATTGCATTGTCTCTGATTTTGGTTTTGGAATGATAATTTTTTTGATGCTCGCTAAGTTCTGTACCTGTTTCACTTTGATCCAAGATATCAGCAACTTCATTGGGGTCAAGTCTTATAATCTCTTTTTCATGAATTTTAGGAAAATCCACTTTTGCCGCTGTGTTAGAATCTAATTTGTCCTTATTAAAAAAATACTTAAACATTGCTCTTAAACTTGCCAGACGGCGTGCTCTTGAGTATTCTTTGTTAGTATGGATTTTTCCGTTTTCATCTTTATAATAAGCTAAAAACGCTAAGTACTTTTCCAAATCTGTTTGAGTAATTTTTTTGATATCTTCTAGATTAATTGATTTTATATCTTTTTCCATAACATTTTTTGAAAGATAGTTAAGAAAAATTTTTAGGTCATAAGCATAATTTAGTCTTGTTAAAACTGATGTTCTGGGTTCAATTCCCAAAAAAAACTCTGAACAAAATGTCGGCAATTCTTTTTCCAAATTTTGAAGTTTTAAAAGACTGTTATAATTTCTTTCATTATAATATTTTTTTCCCATAATGAAATTATACAACTTTTACGCATAGTTGTACAGTATATAGATTATTTTATTTTAAAAACACTTGACATAAAATTGTGAGTCCTATAATGTTATTAAGTAGAAAACCAAAGGAGTTTTGATAACTCATTTATAAAAAGCCAAAAAATAAGCCCCTAACCAAATTACTAAGGCTAGAGACTTATAAATGACTGGCAGGGGAAGAGGGACTCGAACCCCCAACCGACGGTTTTGGAGACCGCTACTCTACCATTGAGCCATTCCCCTAAAAGATACTTTAATATTATATAATAATGTAATTTTTTAGTCAATTAATAAGGTGAAAGAAATATGAAATATAAGCTAGGAATTATTGGATTAGGCAATATGGGCGGAGCAATCCTAAATGGATTGGGAAATTTTGACGGAAAAATTTTGGTAAGCACTTTGGATTATCAAAATACAATCAAAAGTTATCCCAATGCTGATTTTATTAATGATAATCAATTTTTAGCACAAAATTGTCAATATATTCTTATGGCTGTTAAACCTAATGATGCTCCTAAGATTTTAGAACAAATTAATCAATACATAACTAATAAGAATATAATAATTTCCATAATGGCAGGGATCAAAATATCAACAATTGCAAGAAGTGTCCCTAATGTTGGGACTGTAGCAAGAGTTATGCCTAATCTTGCCGCCAAAATAAACTTGGCGTGTTCAGGAATAGCCTTTTTTAACGAAACGCAACAGATTAAGGATTTTGTTGTCAAGATTTTTGAAAATATAGGTAAAGTTGTTGTTTTGGATGAAGATAAAATGGATGCTGTTACAGCCATTAGCGGCAGTGGAATTGCATATGTCTATTATTTTATAAGGTCCTTAATAGAGTCCGGAAAAAGCATTGGGCTTTCGGATGAGGAGTCCAAACAATTAGTATTACAAACTGTTTTGGGAGGAGTTGGAATGGTAAAACATTTTCCAGAACAAAATATTGACGATATGATTGATGCAGTTTGTTCTAAAGGCGGAACAACGATTGAGGCAATCGAAGTTTTAAAAGAGAAAAATTTTGAAGAAACTATTAATCTTGCTGTATCAGCAGCATATAAAAAATCTATAATATTATCACGAGATAAAGAATGAAAGAAGTAATTATTTATACAGATGGAGCATGTAGCGGCAATCCTGGTAATGGAGGATGGGCAGCAATTATGATATATAAAGGTATCGAAAAAGTGCTGAGCGGCTATTGTCCTAATACTACTAATAACCGTATGGAAATGTTTGCAGTTATTTTTGCATTAAAAGCTTTGAAAGAAAAATGCATAGTTAATCTTTATAGTGATTCTGCTTATATCATAGATGCTATGACTAAAAATTGGATTCAAAAATGGCAATCAAATAATTGGAAAACATCTTCAAAAGAAGAAGTAAAGAATATTGACCTATGGAAAGACTTGTTGCTTTATTCATCAAAGCATAAGGTCAATTGGATCAAGGTAAAAGGACATAGTGATAACGAATATAACAATCGATGTGATGAGATTGCACGTAATGAGATAGCCAAAGTTACTTAATATTTCCAAGTTTTGATTATCTGGTTTTATATTAATCCGAAGTCTTTAGACATATAATATTATCTAAAGCACATAAGGGTTAATATGAAAAAATCTAGCAAAATTATTTTATATATATCGGCGTTTTTAAGCTTTTTAATGATTATTGGCACATTTTCCTTTTCTAATAATATGCCAACATTGGCATATATAATAATTCAATTTATCAATTTTTCTCTTTTATTGGGTATTCTGCTGTTTAATTTTTATCAGTTTGAATCTCTCATTAAGCTTGCTTTTACATTTAATATAATGATGTTTATTATGCTTGCAGGCTATATTGCAATGGATGTTACAGGTGTTTTTGACCGTTTGTCCAATATGGAATTAATAAAAAATTTTATTTTGGGAACAGGCTTCTGGGGGATGGGTGTTTATATCGGGGTTCAAATAATCCAAGTTGTTTTTCTCCCTTTACCGTCAATTATAATCAATCTTGTCGGTGTTGCATTATACGGTCCGACTGTAGCGTTTTTATTAAGCTCTCTTGGCGTTTTTTTAGGATCAGTAATTGCTTTTGGATTAGGCCGGATTTTTGGAAGCAAGCTTGTAGAGTGGATTGTAGGAAAAGATAAGGCTATGGAATACCGTATGTTATTAAGTAATAAAGGTAAATATATGTTGTTTTTGATGTTATTGTTTCCACTGTTTCCGGATGATATATTATGTATGGTAGCAGGACTTACCACAATGTCCTGGAGATACTTTATTATTGTGGTGCTCTTGACACGCCCTATAACAATTGCCGTCATGTGCTATATGGGCACAGGCGAGATTATTCCTTTTACTGGGTGGGGTATAGCGGTCTGGATTGCAATCTTTGCTGGATTTATGCTGCTGTTTTATTTCCTAAATAAATATAAAAGCCAAATAATTAATTGGATTACTAGATTATTTAAAAAGAAAAAAATTCGCAGCCGTCCTAATAAAAAATATACTAGACCTTGACCGCAAATGCTCGGACTTTAAACATAAGATAAGCAATAATTGGAAGACTCATTACATTGACAGCCAAAATAATTCCGATGAGAGCCTTTGAAAAATGGTTGAAATTCATAAATAGTTGATTATCAAAAATATATAATACGATTGTTAATAGAGCGCTTAAAAACAAAAATAAAAAGAATTTATTTTTTACTTCTCGTTTAAAATCAAAATAAATTTTTTTTCTTCGATTGGGCTTATAAAAAAACATGATAGATGACATTAACGCAATCAAAATTGACATTAATCCGCCTGTAAAATAATAGCCTGTATTAATATCAAACTTTAATACAACATTAAGCACAGAAAATAATGCAATGTTAACTAATAATATTAATAATGAGAAAATCAGATATTGAACAAGTTTAAATTTGTTGTAAAAAACATAATAGGTTCTATAATATTCGCTTGCGGTTTCTTTTGAAAAGGGCATAACCTTGATATTATCAAAATCATAAGAAAGATTATCAGTTTTTTCTGCTTGCTGTACAAATCCTGTGTTTTGTATACTATGTTCTGCTCTCTTTATCTCATAATTGTAATTCTTTTCATCAAACAACTTTCCCAAGACATTTTTATATTCTTTTTCAATTTTATATTCTTGTTTTGCATCTTGTATTGGCTCATAAGTATGCTCAATGGAAAGATTGTTATTATCATTTGATTTTGAAATATGGTTATCAGGTATAGAATATAATTGATTTTCTACAGGAGGAGTATATGTTGTATTTGGGCTTGTCTTTTGTCTTATATTATTTTTAAATAGTTCCATTTTTTCTTGCAGCATCAAATCACCGTAAGTTTGTAATGGTTGAGTGTTTGCTGATTTTTTTTGATTAGCAAAAAAGACTTCTTCAGCATCAAAATTAATTCTGGTTTTACCTATTAAGGTTTCGTCTGTATCATCTTTTGCTTTTTCTTCATTTAAAGGGTCAATAACGTATTTTGGCTCATAACGATTATCATTTTTAAGTGTTTCAGAAAACGTGTTTTCAGTTTTTTTGATGCTGCTATCAACATCATCTTTATTTTTTATAAATGAACGAATGTTATCATTCGAGCTTGAAAAGTTAATATCATCTGATAATGCTTTATCACTTTTAGCATAAATAGGGGAGCCTTTTATAGGCACATAAATTGGAACTTTATCAGGATTTTCCGTTTCATTTGATTTGTTTTCTATTTTGGGTGCTGTATCTTCTTTGCTGTTATTAGTGTCTAAAATAAATCTTTGCATAAGAGAATCGCCTTCTTTCTTTTCGAGGGTTTCTTCCAAATTTACGTTAATTTCCTGCTGTATCACTTGTTGAGAATTGTTAATATTAGAAAAAGCTTTTTCTATAATATTTCCTTCTTGCTGATTATAGTTATTTGAAGCTAACGAAGAATTAATAAGGCTATCTTCGTTAGAATTGTTAACATTAGATTGTTTGCTTGAAATAGATGGTTCTTCTAATTTGATATATTGTTCAGAATCATGCGAATTTGTTTTTCTTTTTGCAATAAGCTTATCTATTAATGTACGGGAATATTCCCAATCAGCTTGAACTTTTTCAAAATATTCTTTACCTTTTTGAGTGAGTTTATAATATTTTCTTCTTCCGCCCAAAGTTATCTGACCCCAAAATGACGTGATATAGCCTTGAGATTCAAGCCTTTTTAAACAGCTATATAGGGTAGGCTGCTTTAAAATATATTCGCCCTGAGTTTTGGCTTCTATCTCTTTTAAAATTTCATAGCCGTATTTATCGCTCTCGACTAGAGAGCGAAGTATGATGGTATCAATATTTCCGCGAATAAGATCGCTATTGATATAATTATCCATATAAATATAATATAAAAACCGTTAAATTTTGTCAATCCAATAATACTATGTCTGACATAATAATAAACAAAAACAAGACTATTCAATAAAATATCGACAATTAATTTGCATTTTATTAGATATTTTCCTATAATCGTATTATGTTATCATTATTTTATTTAAGGAGAAACCTTTTTTGCAAGATATTTGTAGTTATTCTCAGAAGTTTGTTGTGACTATATATGATATAGACTTTTGCGGCAATCTGAAGCTTAGTTCGATACTTAATTATTTTCAAGAAGTAGCGACTAGACATGCGATGATTTTGAAAATAGATTATCACAGCTTGATAAAAGTAAATGAGTTTTGGGTTTTATCAAGAACATGTGCCAAAATAGAGCGTTATCCAAAATTGGGCGATGAAATTACTGTAGTGACATATCCAATTACTCCGAGACTGATAGATTGTGACAGAGATTATTATATCTTAGATAAAAATAACGAAGTGTTAATAAGAGGTGTTTCAAAATGGTTAATTTTGGATTCAAATACTCATAAGATAAAAAAGGTTAATCCAAATTATTTTGAGGGTCTTAATTTTAATGATAAAAGGGCAGTAGAGAATCCAGATTGGAAAGTTGAACAAATTGAGGATATGGAAGAGATATATAAAAATAAAGTTCGGCTTGATGATATTGATTTTAATAAACACATGAACAATGCAAAGTATGCTAATTGTGTTTTTAATGCTTTTTCTCTTGAGGATGCTTTGAATAAAAAAATTAAAGCCTTTTCAATTAATTATCTAAGCGAAATGATGTATGAAAAAGAATATGCTGTAAAGAGACATTATAAAAATAAATATAACGCTATATTTGAAATAGATTGTGATAACAAGCCTGCGTTTAGAACTCAAATTTGGTTTGATGAAAAATAACTTTAATTATAATATTATCAGAAGCCAAAGAAAGACATTGGCAGTCAGTATAGATAACATCGGTAATGTAATTGTAAAAGCACCGATAAGAATGCCGCTGCACATCATAGATGAATTTTTGATTTCTAAAAGCGTCTGGATTACAACGAGACTTAATAAAGCCAAAAGCAATTATCAAAAGTATTTTGAATTATATGATTATTCCAAAGTTATGTATCTTGGAGATATAAAGCAATGCGTTTTTAATAATACTAAAAAAATTCATGTTGATAATGAGTTTGTTTTG
>CALAYY010000146.1 GCA_937895465.1 uncultured Clostridia bacterium
CATTTTCAGATATTATATTCTTATTAAGCAATCGAAAAATCAATCTATCAACAATAAGCGGTTTGAAAATCTCAGATATATCCAAAGCCAGAGAAAACCGCTTTGTACTCGGCTCATGTAAATAGCTGATAGAAGGATTAAGCTGAGTTTTATATATTTCTGTAACCGTCTTAGTGTATAGCACGCTGTTAAGAAGTGAAATAAGCGAGTTAACCATATTATCAGGCGGACGCTTGACCCGTTTTTCAAATTCAATGTCCTGTTTTATAATATCTTCCCAACAAGAATAATAAATCTTTCGTATATTGCCTTCTATACCCATTATTTCACTGACAGACCCAAAACGCTGTAATCCCCCAATAAGATTTTTGATTTCTTCACATTTATCGCTCAAGTCCCGTCCGCGCACGTCGTAATATTTTAGATTTCTTATTATGTTTTCAGCAGCGCCCGATACAAAACGCCTTGCCAAAAAAGCCCTTTTTGATTCATCAGAATAAAATGCCGCCTGCCTTACAACCAAGTCTCCGCTCACAAGCTTTTCTCTAGGATAAAATGAGCCGCTGTAATAACCAAAATAATTAAAAAAATGCAAACTTATTCCACGCATTCCCAAAAAATCCATTAGATCGGAATTAAAGTCTATATCTCCAAATGAATAAATATCATAAACGGTTTCTATAGGTATGAACACCTTTTCACCGTCTTGCTTTTCCAAAACAAGGGTATTATCACGGCGTCTAAAAGCCCCTGATGAAAATAAATAATAACTTCTATCCATATTATCTTTTTTACCTTACGAAAAACAAAATTCGTAATATGCACAGCTCTTGCACACATTAAGACAAATCGGCTCGGGCGGTACTGCCAGATCAATGATCTTTTCTATATCTTCAAGGTTTTTTATAATGATCCCTTCATCATCTTCTTTCAAAACCACGTCCTCAGTTTTTTTTAAAAGCGGATAATTGATTCTGCCTTTCATATCAACACCCCTAAGCTTTAGCAAATGCAAATAATACTTAAGCTGATTGACCCCCATCTCATGCTGTTTGTCAGATTTTTTGACCTCATAAACAATATTGTTTTTTATATAATCTATACTGGCAACACCGTCAATTAGGATATTATGCTTCTCTGTTTTATAATAATTTTGATCAATCTCTTTACCCATCATTACATCCTTATTTTGATTTTCAAAGGATATTTTATGATAATAAAGCCAAACCTTCCGCTTGCACAAAAAATAATATGAATACAGTGTTCCTGATATATCCATGTTCAAAAAGCCATTCCTTTTCCATCAATCACTTTAAGTCCTTCTTCGCTGTCATACTTATTGGCAATTACGGTATAACCGCCAATTTTCTTGTCTGTTGTTTGATATAGTTTGCTATATCCGCCGCGCAGATTGACATTGAGCGTATAACTTTGTAGCTCGTTATTAAGGTGCATACGCTGTTTTTTATCTTGCGTAGCTTCAATCCTCTCATAAATTTCGCTTGTGGTCTCATAATATTTCCATGGGATTACACAATCGCCTTCAATATGGCGAAAATCTTTTAGTGCATTTTCTTTGGATAATTTTCCTGAAAGATTATTTTTGAGAGAGTTAATTGTCTCACAAAATTTTTTATAATATTGTGTGCTTTTAATCTGCTCTGTGTCATATACTTCATCAACATATATCTGCTTGTCATATTCGGAAAATGGACGGTTGCAGTATTTTTGCAAACAATTAAGCGACCTCTGATAAATATCGGCGTCATATATGCCGTTGCCTGATATAGAAACACCGTTTCTGCTGTCATATACAACAATATTAGGCTCTGACGAGTTATATTCTTCTTCACGCTTACGCCAGCACCTTCCCATACGCTGTAACAAGCTGTCTGCTGTGGACATTTCGGTAAACAAAATATCAAAATCTATATCTAAGCTTGCTTCCACAAGTTGGGTACAAACCCAAATTCCTCTATCATTTGACTCAGCAAAATATTTTATATCTTTTTCCTTTTTCGCCCTGTCTTTTTGAATAAAGCGGCTATGCAATAGTTCTGCCAAAAGACCAGATTCTTTAAGCTTGTTAAAGATTTCCTGCGCCTTACCTACTGTATTGCAAATAACCAAGACCTTTTTATTAGCATGACACCTTATATCATTGATGTCTATTTCGCCTTCTTTCAAGCAAGGTATATGCCTGATTTTTTGGGTGTAAAATGGTTCATCTACTTTCAAGTCTTTTATTTCTTTATTTAGATATTCATAAATAAACTTTGGAAGAGTAGCTGTCATAATCAAAAACTTGCATCCAAATTTTTGGACAAGTGTAAGTCCATACAAGATTTTGGCAAGCAGCTCCGGCTCATACGCTTGGATTTCGTCTATAATTATTTTGGAATAACAAAGTGTCGCCGCCAAAATCTCTGTGCCGTTTGCCTTAAATGCAAACAAAAAGAGCTGATCTACTGTGCAAACCGTAAAGGGATATGACAGATTTTTTATGGCGTCATATTTTTTCATAAGTCTTTTTTGGTCTGCATCGTCAGAAAGATTTTCTTCTTCCATTAACGCTGACAACGCCCCCGAATGCAACAAAGCCAATTTGTCAGCGGGATAATAACTATCGTCTTTAATTCTCTTATATATGGCGTCAATTGACACCTTAAAAGGAAGAGTATAAAAGGTTTTTTCTTCTCCTGCCCAGATAAGTGCCGCTTCAGTTTTTCCCATACCTGTTGAGGCACGCATAATAATATTTTCATTTTGGTGTTCGAGCAAGTATTCTTGGCAGGGTCTAAGCCCAAATTTTTTATTTTCCATTGCCACAAGCGTCATAGCTTTGGCATCTGCGGGCACAATTTCCATGCAGTCATCCTTAGCACTTGCAGCATAATCTGCCTTATTGAGCATCCCTTTAATAACCGCATATTCTGTCCAGACAAGATCGGAAACA
>CALAYY010000147.1 GCA_937895465.1 uncultured Clostridia bacterium
AAGATGTGCCTGTCAAGCCGTAAACACCTTTTGCAAAATCACGCACTTTTACAGCCACCATATCAAAACCTCTTTCAGATATATTGTAAAGAGATTGCCAACCCATACTTGATTTTTCTTCCAGTTTATTTAATCCCTTAAGTGTTTCCACAGCACTTTTTTCTCCTGTAACAATGATTGCATTCCATGAAATAATGTTTTTTCTCAAAATATAATCTAAGGTGTTCATTACATTTTCTTGTTCTACAAGATCTTTACCCAAAACAATCATCTGACAGGTTGCTGGTACAGCAAGTCTGACTGTATTAATAAACAGCTTTTCTGCCGCCAAGGTCACAGACTTATCAGTTGCAGATATTATATCCTTAGTTGTAGAGGTCTTTGACGGTATAAAAACCTGAGCGCTTACTTCATATTCATTTTGCTTTTTGTCTATTCCTAATGCAGTAATCAAAATACGTGCGTCAATTGAGTTTTCATTTTGCGTCATTTGAGGAATAAAAAAGGTAATCAAAATCAGAGCGAATATTATCATTCGCTGCTTTAGGATTTTAAATGAAAGCTTAATATTTTTCATTCATTGGCATCCTTGGCTGGTTTTTTAAACAGCATATTTTTTTCTTGTGCTTGTTTTTCTTTTTTATTTGCTATGTATGTTAAAAACGGCAGCAACAAGTATAATAAAAATTGATAAGGCAGGATAAAAACAAATCTCCAGCCTGTTTCAATAATCTTTATTACGGCAGTAGTATTGTGAGAATAATATGAATAAGCAAAGTTCAATAAGATTATTATACCGACAACTAATATGTACTTATGAACAGGTTTTTGGGAAAGCCCAAAAACATATTGCCAAGATGAATACAACACCCACATATTTAAAAATATCCTTATTATTATAGCCGCCATCCATATTATTGATATAACAAAGTCAAATCTTGCAAGACTTTCACTTCCCAAAAGGTGCTGAGACATATCAATAAGCGAATGCCCTTGTTTTTGAAAAACAGCAATATCCTGATAAAACCCGTAATAAGATATTGCAAACATTATAACGAAAACAGCTGAAGCAATAATGGGAATGGCTATATTTAACGCCAATTTTTTCTCTATTTTAATACGGCCCAAAAAGCATATAACACCAAGATAATCTCCTGCATAAAACAGGTAGTTTGAAAAACCGTTTAACACCGGCTTAAAGCCTGAATTAAGAATCGGCAGAATATTAGTTAAATCAGAGGAAGCAATTACAGCAAATATGGTAATAATCATAACAATAATAATTCCTGCTCCTAATACCTCAATCATTCTTGAAGAGCTTCTTAGTCCCGAATAGGCGCAAAATCCTCCTACGATAATAACAGGCAAAACAACGGGCTGCCAATTATTACTAAAAACTACATCATTTGTATATAAACCAAAATCTGACAGCATAATAGCCAGTCTGATAAATAAATAGATTCCAAATCCAGCTAAAATAATTTTAGAAATTACTTTTCCTAAGGTTTTTTCCAAAATCTCATTTAAAGTAAGATTAGGAGCAAGCTTTATACAAATATAAAAAATCACGACATGAAATATGTTAAGCAGTACAAAAAACACTATTGTAATCCACATATCCCTGCCGGTTAAGCTAATTATTCTGTTAGGAATAAAAATAATGCTATATATCATTGATGTCAAAAAGAGAATATACATTAATTGATGTGTATTGAGGTCTTTAGTCGTTTTTCTCATTTATTTTGAGCTTCCTTTTGTTAATATTAGGTATAGAATATGGTCTTTGGGTATTTTTGGTAACATCTGTTTTAATAAAACCGTCCCCCAAATCTTCAAATACCCTGGGGGCATAAGGGGCAAGATAGGGAGTTCCGTAACTGTCAAGTGTAGCCATATATACAAGAAGCACGAATTCTGTAAGCACTATTCCAAGAAGTCCGCCCACACCGCCTGCAATAGTAAAAATAAGTCTTAAGAGTTTGAATACACCTACCTGATCGGGTATCATATAGAGTGCAATTGCGCTGATTGCTATAATCATAATAGAAGGTGGGCTAATAAGACCTGCTTTTACAGCAGTGTCTCCAAGTACAAGCGCACCCACAATACTCATAGCCATACCTACATATCTTGGCATTCTCAGGCTTGCCTCATGAATAATCTCAAACAAAAGCACTACAAACAGCATTTCATATAAGGGTGTTAACGGCACGCCACTTGCTGATGTAAGCACAGTAGTATAGTATTCACTTGGCAGCCCTATACTATGAAAAACAACCAAACCGACATAAATACCGGGCAATTGTGTACCTATTACTATTCCAACCAGTCTTAAAAACCTCAAAAAAGTTGACCTTTGGTTACGGGAATAATAATCACCGCTTTCCTGCAAGTCTTCTAAAAACAAAAACGGAATAGTCAAAACCATAGGCGAGCCGTTGACAATTATAGCAATCCGACCTTCAAGGATTTTGGCAGTAACAATATCGGGTTTTTCTGCAGTGCCTATAGTTCTGAATATTGAATTAGGTTTTTCACTAAGAAATTGTTCTATATAAAAAGAATCCACAATACCGTCTATATCTATAAGCTTGAGCCTTTGACTGACCTTTTGTACTATTTTTTCATCTGCAACGCCCTTAATATACACAACAGCAATTTCAGTATTGGAAAACCGTCCAACCGTATGTTTTTCAAAAACAAGAGCAGGAGTATGTAAGCGTCTTCTGAGCATTGTAAGATTAGTTTTGATATCTTCCGTAAAGCCTTCCCTGGGACCCATCAGAACAGCAGAAGTAGGCGGCTCGGCAATTGCGCGTGTATTCCATTTGGCACAGCCCACAGTGAGTGCTTCGGCATATCCGTCTATAAAAAGCACGCCGTTGCCGTCAAGAATACCCCTTACAGCCTGTTGATGAGTTTGGATCGCTTCAACTCCAAAAGTATTGATGACATGAAGACTGAGATATATAGGCAAGTCCTTGACATGCTTATCTGTTTCCATAAGCCTTGTCATAACAGATCTCAGACAATCGCTATCAATCGCCCCTTCTAAGAAAAAAAAGCAGCATTTTACTCCGGACTTTAAGTTCATATCTCTAAACTTAATGTCCGCATTGTTAAAGAACTGATTAAGCAGATCCGTTTTATTGGTGTCCAAGTCTTTGACAAAATTCATATAAAAGTCCTTGATTATATTAATCAAAATTAGGTTTTGCAAATATTTACCAAATATTCTAAATATAGGTAAGACAGTAAAAGAAATAAGCGGTGTCTAATCGGTTATATAATGATTAAATACAGTATATTACAGTTGTTTTAATTGGCTATATATTTGACTTTTTGGGTGTTCTTGCTATAATTTAATTCTAAACTTCTTTAACATTATTATGTTCCCGTAGCTCAGCTGGATAGAGCACCGCCCTCCTAAGGCGGGTGTCGGACGTTCAAATCGTCTCGGGAACGCCAAAAAAATATTAACCCGTTTTTGACGGGTTATTTTTTTACCTATTTTTAACATTAGAATTTGATTAAAAATGTTATAAAAGTTGGACTATCTTAGGATTTTTTGTCATATTTTGATATAATTGATATAAAAGTATATTGCGTTTTATATATGTTCTTATATTTTTAACAGGCTTGCGAGGGTTATAAGGTATGAGAAAAGTCGATATAAACAACTTGTTAAAGCCAAAAACAGAATTTGCCAAGGGCTTGTCTTTTTATAAGGTCTTGTGTATTTTTGTTTTTGGGTGTCTTTTTGGAACATATTATGAGCAAATTTTGGAGCTTATAGTTAATAGAAGATGGATAACTCAGCAAGGTGTTATATACGGACCTTTCAACCCTGTTTATGGGTTTGGGGCGGCAGGCTTAATTGTCTTATTGGTCAGTAAAAAGCGGAAATGGTATTTTTCCTTTATACTGGGTGCTGTAGTCGCAGGGTTTTTTGAATATCTGCTACACGAGCTTGAATACATCTTCACACACAATGTTTCTTGGGACTATACATATACAGTTTTATATATACCGTCAATAGCAACAAAAGGTCAGACTGCCGGGACGAGCTTTCCCCATATGCTGGTATGGGGATTATTGGGAATATTTTTAGAAAGGCTTGTTTATCCTATACTATCTAAGATAATAGAAAAAATCCCGTCTTTGCAGGGCAAGATGCTTTTTAATGCCCTTGCGGTATTTCTTGCTTTTGATATGGTTTTGACGGGAGCGGTATTTTTGAGACACGGCGAAAGGCTAAAGGGCAATGAGCCTGCCACTATGGTTGGAGAGTGGTTGGATAAAAACTATCCTGATGAATATATATATGAGATTTTTCCCGATAAAAAACCTCAGGATGGCGAAATTCAAAGCTAAAAGATATGTTATAATACGGTTAAGGAGCAAATAAAATGGATAATGAAAAGATTGTTTCAGAAGAACAGCAATTTCAGTTTGTTATGAATAAGCAGGCGAATATAGCAAGGATTACCTTACTTTTAGTCTTTGGCATAATTGGCAGTATATTTGCCATAATTGGCTCAATATTTATTGCATTAGGCATTAAAGATATGGAAACTGGCTTTGAAGTAGGTTTAGTATTTTTACCTCTTGGGTCAATTTTTATTTTGATTGCATTGCTATGCTATTTCTTAATACCCAAAGAAAAGGTATATGACTATGAAAAATTTAAAAGAAATGTGCAAAAATATGGAGTTATCAACACATTTCAAATGTCTGCCATGATTTCAATTAATCAAGCCAAGATAGAAGAATTAGAACAAAGAATAAAAGAATTAGAACAAAGAATAGATAATTAAAAAAACAGCAGAGCAAAAAGGCTCTGCTGTAATTTTTTATAAGGTAAATTTACCGTCTTCTTCGCGACATAAATATTATTGCCAAAAATCTGAGCATTGAAAGCAATGCCATTACAAGTGCCGCTATATATGTCCATGCAGCAGCGTTTAATACTTTTTTTGCTCCATTGGTTTCTTCTACAGTCAAGATTCCGCTTTCGGTAAGCAATGCCGCCGCACGATTAGATGCGTTAAATTCGGTAGGTAAAGTTACCAGACTGATAAGAATTGATGAACCGTAAAACACAAGCCCCGCATAGATTATTATATCGCCTATCAGATTGCCTGGAACGGCAAGTCCGAAGATTATACCTATAATGACAAGCGGCCACATAAGACGGGATGCAAAGTTAACAACAGGGACAAGAAAGTTTCTTGCTTTTATAGGTGCATAATTGTCCGCATACTGCAAAGCATGTCCCACTTCAGGAGCTGCAATGCCTAATGCAGCTACACTTGACGATTCAAAAACGCCTTGAGACAGCCCTATCACGCCGTTTTTGTGGTCATAATAATCAGTCAGTCTGCCGTTTACCTTTCTTATCTGTATATTGTTAAGACCGGCACGGGATAATACACCTCTTGCCATTTCATAAGCAGTAATCCCGTTTTTAGAATAGACCTTAGAATATGCCGTATATGCCGATGATACTTTGGATTGGGCATAGACAGCCAGTAAAATCCCGGGGATTAATATAATTCCGGTAATATAATAGATTAACATATTCACCTCATTAATTATTATATCATATACCCAAAAACATATTCAATACGGCTATTTTACAGTTTGATAACATTTTAAAATTCTATTTCAGTGAAATTGTCTATTTTGTTACTTTTATATACCGCATTAAAAAGTGTTGCGCTGTTGTTTTTATCTATCAATATAAAGCTGTGTGGATATTGAGAGTAATAATTATTAGGAATAATCTCCTGATAATCGTCAAAAAAGTTCTCCAGTTTTTCAGGGGTCAAAATGTCATTAAGTGAGTCCGTCATATAATATCTGGCTTCAATAAAATCCTTGCACTTTACTGCCTCAAACACAGCCATAGGCATAAGCCTGTTATCTGTTGTATGTATAGGTTCACCCTTGCAATACACATAATATTCTTCTGTTTTTTCAAATGTCTGTCCGTCAAAAACAGTTATAAATCCGCGGCAGGCAATATCGCCTCTAAATTTGAGTGTTGTAATCTTTTTGCCTTCCTGAGCTATACGGTCAACAAAATCTTCAATCTTTACTTGATATTTGCCCTGAGTGCCTTTGATAATTAATAAGTATAATGTTTTATAACTTTCGTTCTCTTCAGCTGTAACGCAAGTCACAAGTTCATTATTGACTATTTCTGATTTTAGATTAATATTATTTAATCCATGCGGCAAGTTATGATAAAAAACATCCTTAGGACATTCTATCTTCAGCCGTGTGCTAAGGTCTTCAATAAGACTGACTTTATAGCTTTTTTGTGCGGAGGTTTTTGATGTGCTTTTTTTGGGATTCAAAACAAGGCTTGAATTTCCGCTGGATTCATTTATTTGAACAGGCTGTTTTTCTGGTAAGTCAGGCAAAACTTCGGACATAAGGGTTGGAGAATTGGTTTGTTTTTCGCTGTTATTTTCCAAACTTTGATGCTTAATAGTATCAGGCATGATTTTGGGCAAGGTAGTTTTATCGTTTTGAATGTGTGCACCTTCATCAGTAATTGCTATATTATTTTTTGGGTTGTTAGATTTGACTATTAATGTCTTTATAATTTTGGAAGCAGGCGGCGGTACAAGTTCAGGATATTTTGGTGCGTTAAGCCTGATTTCATATCTTCTGGCAGGCATAGAAACGATATAACCAAACTCTTGAGGCAAACCCATATTGCGTCCAATTTTCAGCGAAAAAGCAAACGGTTTAAATTCGTCATCAAAAGGCATTACCCAAAAATACAGCAGAGCATTTTCTTCTGTTACAAAGGTTATAGGAGTTGCGGCGTTGCCCAAAAAAATGCCGTTTACAGTAATCAGCATGTTATCATTTCCAAATATATACAAATGACTATTCATACTGTAATTTATGATTATGTAAGACTCAAATATGTATAACATTTTATTTTTGTGTCCATAATTAAAACATCTAATTAATATTTGGGAGTGTTTATATGGAATGGACAGTGGAAGAAACCAAAAGGCTGTTTGATTTGTGTGAGCAGGCAAGAAAAGAGGGGAAAGGATTAAAAACAGCATTTGAAACCATAGCAAAGGAAGTTGGCAGAAAACCCAACAGTGTACGCAATTATTATTATGCACATCTAAAAACTCTTAATCTAATGCCTGAGATGTCAAAACGCTTAGGAATCAAGGTTTTGCCAGCAAGGGCAACCTCATTTAAAACCTTTGCAGAATCAGAAATTACTGAGCTTGTAAAGTTTATTTTGATTGAACAGGGCAAAGGAAAGAGCGTAAGAAGCATTACTACCGAAATGTCAGAAGGCGACAAGAGCTTGATGTTGAGACTTCAAAACAAGTATAGAAGCGTGGTTTTTCGTCAAAGAAAAAAGACTGAAAGCATTATGCGTGCTTTAAGATCAGAAAAAATTACTTTTTTCAACCCTTATACTAAGAGTGTTGTAACAGACGGCATTGAAGAGCCTATGGATGATTATGCATTGTTTTCTAATCTTAAGACTATCACGGCATCCTTAGAGGACGAACAGGTAAAAGACCTGTTTAAAGGGCTTGCCCGCCTTGTTCAGATGGCAACAGTAGGCGACTCTGACGACCATAAAATTGATGTCAAAGTGCTTGAACTTAAGAAAAAGGAAGTTGAAAATGAACGCATATATGAAGAAAACAAAATGCTCAGAAGCATGATAGAAAAAATGCGTATGGAGCTTACAGAAAGAAAGCTTGACAGCAACTTGGAGCAATTAAGAGAAGTCAACAAGATGTTTTTGACCAAGGCCGATAACGACAAAATAAAAAGCTTAGGCGAATATGTTTCTGAGCTTGGCAAGATTTTGGCAAGAACAAAATAAAAGATTATATAAGAAAAAAACAGCCTTTCCTTACGGACAGGCTGTTTTTTTTATAACGTAGGAATTATCGCCAAGCGGCAAAACGAAGTTTTGACATTTGGCAGTAATTCCGACTCGTTTCAAAAAGAGCGGCGGCGCTTGCGACGCAACCGCAACGCGGAATTTGGAACAAATTACGCTCTTTTTATTCAAACAATGTTATAAACTCATTTACAGCAAAAGAAGTTGGCACATTTTTTAGCGTTGCAAGACCTATACCTCTTGAGGGCAGGCAAGGGTTGGTTTTAACTTCAATCAAAACACCTTCTTGAAGTTCTTTTTTGACATATTCTTTTACCACGCAAGCAATTCCAAGACCGTTAATTGCAAACTCTTTCAAAAGGTCAAGATTGCCAAGCTCTATATCAGGGTTTACATCCACCCCATGTTCCTTTAAAAAATTAAGAACATTTTTCCGTGAGTTACTGTTTTTATCAAGCATCATCAAAGTATGGTCAGTTATTACAGAAAGATTGTTATTTTCAAAGGTAAGGGATTGGTGCTTAGCGTTGGTTACAAAGCAATCTCTTACACGCCCTATTTCTTTTATGTTAAGCACATTATCATCAATAGGCATATTAACAAATGCCATATCAATAAGTCCTGTTTTTAATAAGTCAAGTGCGCCCGTTGTGGTGCAGTTGGTAAGCTGAATTTTGATTTGAGGATATTTTTCATGAAAAATATTGATTTTGTCAAGAATATGATATTTTATCAGACTGTCGCCCGCACCTATATGCAATGTGCCTATGGCAAGATTTTTCATCTGCAAAAACTTATTTTCGGCAGATTTTATAAGGTCAATTGCCTTTTCGACATACCCAAACATCATTTCGCCTTCGCCTTCGGTAAGTTTCATACCTTTTGGGGTACGCACGAAAAGCCTTCCGCCAAGCTGGGTTTCAAGCTGTTTTATAGATTGGCTGACGGCAGGCTGAGTAATATACAGTTCTTTTGCAGCACGGGTAAGGTTGCCGGTCTTGCCTACCGTATAAAAAACCTTATAAAGTTCCAAATCTACAGACATAATAATTCCTTATATAATCAACTTATCTCTTAACTTTTGCTTATATATATTATAGCTCAAAACATTTACATTGGCAATGTGTATTTGTAATAATTTATATACTGAATAATTTAACAAGAAATACAAGATTAAAAACATATCTTTATAATTTCATTGACTACAAAGTAAGAAATTGCTAATATTGCACTATATAGAAGAAAAAAATTAGGAATGCTGATATGAAATTTGATATAGAATTAGTCGGAAAAATCGGCTCAATGGCACTTATCAACCGTGAAAAAAATGATATTGATTATAATAAGTTTGCACGCATTGGGCGTGAGTTAAAGCCAGGAATTATATGGGTCTCGAGCGGTGCTACCGAGATAGGCAGACTTGACTATATAAAAAGAATGGGTCATGAGCTAAACGGCGATAAAGAAGAAAATAAGACTGACTATTCTGCTCAAGGTCAGGCAATACTTATGCAGACTTACCGTATGTTTACAGATTCACGTTACAATCTAAGGCAGGTTTTGGTTGAGCATCAGCATTTTAACAATGACGAGAAAAGAGAGCATATTAGCAGTATGCTTTTGCGGTGTGTCCGCCAAAACGCAATACCTATCATCAATTATAACGATGCGGTGTCTTGTGAAGAAAACCGCCGCATGGAAATAGCCTCTTTGAAAAAAAATTCTAACCATGTAGCTGAGCTTATTGATAACGATGAGACGGCAGGACTTATAGCAGGCTTAGTAAAAACCAGAATATTACTTATCTTAACAAGCGTGGATGGAATTTATAAAGACTCAAAAGACCCTTCTACACTTATAGAAGAAATCGGCGGAAAAGATGTTGACGAGGTTTTGGCTAATATCGAATACTGCAAAACTCTCTGTCACGGTGCCAGTAGAGCAGGAGCAGGCGGAGCGGCAAGCAAATTGGAATTTATTAAAGAGCCTATAAAAAACGGAACACTAGTATATATTGCTAATGCTGAATACTCCATTAAGGATATATTATCAGGCAACGCCAGACGAACTTTTGTAGGCGTTAGGTAGATAAGTTAATAATAAAAACAGGCTGTTTACATCATTCTAATAATAACAAAACTAACAAGCAAAATATTTGACGAATAATAATATAGAAGATATAATAATACTCTACCAATATGGTAGGGTATTTATTTTTATTGGTGTTTAGGAGCAATATGAAAGTTGTTATTACAATAGAAGACCTTTGCGTCAATGTTTCAGGAAAAGAAATTTTGAAGGGTGTTAACCTCAAAATGCAGGGCGGAGAAATACATGCCATTATGGGTCCTAACGGCAACGGCAAATCGACCTTAGCATCCGTAATTATGGGCAGTCCTTTTTTTGAGATTGTAAGCGGAAAAATTACTTTTGACGGTATAGATATTACTAACATGCCAGTTGACGAGCGTGCACGCATGGGTATGTTTTTGGGTATGCAATATCCAAGTGAAATTAACGGTGTTACTAATATGCAGTTTTTGCATTCGGCATATAATTCTGTACACGAACAAGAAAAGATGGGCTTAGGTGCTTTGAGAAAAAATGTTATGCAAGCGGCAAGCACATTAAAAATGGGCAAAGATATGCCCAACCGCTATCTCAATGTAGGCTTTTCGGGCGGAGAAAAAAAGCGCAATGAAATTTTGCAGATGATGATGCTAAAACCCCGTTTTGTAATGCTGGATGAAATAGATTCTGGGCTTGATATAGACGCATTGCAGACAGTGGGCAAAAACATAACAGCTTATGCCAAAAGTGCGGGTGAAGATGCGGCATTTATGCTTATAACCCATTATCAAAGGCTGCTTAATTATGTTAAGCCTGATTTTGTGCATATTTTGTATGAAGGCAAAATCGTAAAGTCAGGCGATGCAGGATTGTCTTTAAAACTTGAGCAAGAAGGTTACGAATGGTTAAAACAGCAAAGCATCTGATATATGCCAAAGAAAACAACAAAATAGAAATCAATCAAAACGGAGCATACCGCATACATTTTAGAGGTGTTAAGGACAAGGTTAATATAACCGTAAAACAAGGTGTGCGGGCATTTGTAAGTGAGAGGTTTTGTCCAAAGACCCCTCAAGCAGAGGTTTGTTTTGTTGTAGAAAAAGATGCAGAAGTTGTTTTAAGTTCTTTTTCTGATATTTCATCTATACAAATACGCCATAATATCAATATAGCTGAACATGGTAATTTTTCAGGCTATTTTGGCTTTTTTGGTGCAAATGTACAAGATAATTGGCAGCTAGATTTGAACAAAGGCAGTAATGCAGAACTTAACGCTGTAAGCTTTTGTAAGGATACTGATAATCATAGCCATATCATAACCACCAATCAGTTGCAAGGCGATAACAAGGTCAAGTTTAGAGGACGGGGTATTGCCGTCATGCAATCAATTTGCCAATTTGTCACTAAGGGCATAATACAAAAAGCAAGTGCTGGGTCAGTTTGCAGTCATAAGAGCAAGGTTTTGACCCTGTCGGACGAAGCCAAAGCAGAAATCGATCCAAGCCTTTATATAGATGAATACGATGTATCTGCAGGGCATTCTGGAAGCGTAGGCAGAGTTAATAAAGAAGAACTGTTTTATATGATGTCGAGAGGGCTTAGCGAACATGAAGTAATCAAGCTTATTTCCAATGGTTTTCTGGTTTCACGTATAGAAGGCTTTTTGATTACATCAGACAGAAAAAGATTTTATCAAGCAATAGAACAGCAGGACAAATTATGATTGATTATAAAAAAGACTTTCCCCTGTTAGTTAAGGGCGAATGGGTTTATCTAAATAGTGCAGCACAGACATTAGTACCTATACCTGTATTAGAGGCAATGAACGATTATTATACTAATATCGGTGCCAATGTTCATAGAGGTGTAGATTCATTGGGTTATGAAGCTACAAGGCTGTATGACGCCGCACGCGAAAAAGTGGCAAAATTAGTCGGAGCAAAAAACAAAGGTAAAATTATCTTTACAAGAGGCACTACTTCGGCTATTAATCTGGTGGCTGGTTCTTACGGTCATAATATTAATAAAGACGATGAGATAATAATTTCTGTTTCAGAGCATCATTCCAACTTTGTGCCTTATCAGCAGCTTGCCAAAAAACAGCAGGCCAAATTGGTTTTTGTTGAGCTTGATGAAAACGGCTGTATAACTCCTCAAAATCTAAAAAAAGCAATTACAGAAAAAACCAAAATGGTGGTTGTGTCACACATGACCAATGTTTTGGGCTCAATCAATGATATACAGGCTTTGGCGAAAATTGCCCATAATGCAGGGGCGGTAATAGCTGTGGACGGAGCTCAAGGCATAGTGCATATACCCACACAAGTGGAAGACTGGGATATAGACTTTTATTGTCTGGGTGCACACAAAATGCTTGGACCTACTGGTATCGGTGCAATGTATGCTAAAAACGAGATGTTTGATAAAATGCAGCAAGTAGAAATGGGCGGAGATATGGTGGATATTGTAGAAGAACAAGAAACATCTTATCTTGACGCTCCGCAAGGGTTTGAAGCAGGCACTCCTATGATAGCGGAAGCTATCGGCTGGGGCAGGGCAATAGATTATTTTCTTGATATCGGATACCAAAAAGCCAATGAAAGAGTTGGTTTTTTGCGAAAGATAATGATAGACCGCATGGAAAAAGAAGTAAAAGATATCATAATATATAATAAAAACAATGAGCATGCGCCCATGGTTACTTTTAATATCAAGGGCATACATTCTCACGACTGTGCAAGTGTACTTGATAAGCACAAGGTGTGCGTACGCGCAGGGCATCATTGTGCACAGCTTATACACAAATGGATGGGAACGCAATCTTCAGTCAGAGCAAGCTTGATGTATTATAATGATGAGAGCGATATTGACAGAATGGTTGAAGCACTAAAGGATGTAAAGGATTTTATAAATGTCTTATTCTGATGATAATTTTGCAAAAGAA
The DNA here is from genome assembly GCA_937895465.1 of uncultured Clostridia bacterium. Lineage (GTDB taxonomy): Bacteria > Bacillota > Clostridia > Christensenellales > DUVY01 > DUVY01. Next base: position 12,918 of record CALAYY010000147.1, read on the forward strand.
CTTATACTTGATCATTATCAAGACCCAAGAGGCAAGGGAATCCCTAAAGAAGGCTACGAGACTGTAACTTTAAAAAATGTTTCTTGCGGCGATATTATAAGCGTGGGTGCAAAAAAAGACAATGAAATAATTGAAGATATCAGACATGAAGGCACAGGCTGTTCTATTTGCTGTGCAAGTGCGTCCATGATGTGCGAATTGTTAAAAGGCAAGAGTACGACAGAAGCGTTAAAGTCAGCCCATGAGTTTTCCAAGATGATGACAAGACAGAAGTTTGACCCTGAAATCTTAGGAGATGCCTATGCTCTAGAGGGTATTAACAAGCTGCTTCCCAGAATAAAATGTGCTACGCTTGCTTGGAATGCGGCAAAACAGCTTTTGGGTGAGCAAGGAGATCAATGTGATGAATGACGAATATAAATACGGCTTTAATGACGGAGATATAGGCATTTTTAAACTTGACCGAGGACTGGACGAAAAAAGAGTGCGTGAAATCAGCGCAATAAAAGGCGAGCCGCAGTGGATGACAGATTTTAGGGTAAAAAGCTACCGCCATTATGTTTCATCCAAGCTGCCTATATGGGCTAATCATCTTATCAAGCTAGAGGAAGATGAATTAAGATATTACATTAAGCCCAGCGAAAAAGTAGCTAATGATTGGGACTTAGTACCCCAAAAGATTAAGCAGACTTTTGACGCTTTGGGTTTGCCTGAAGCGGAAAAGAAGTATTTGGCAGGTGTAGCCACTCAATATGAATCTGAAATGGTCTATCATTCTATTCATCAGGAGTTAGAAGAGAAGGGTGTAATATTTCTTGATACAGACACCGCACTAAAAAAACACCCAGACTTATTTAAACAATATTTTGGCACGCTTGTGCCTTTTATTACCGGGGTCCGGGG
>CALAYY010000148.1 GCA_937895465.1 uncultured Clostridia bacterium
ATATCTTACATCGGGATTGCTTTCTTGATGTGTCTTAACAGGAAATTGTATTCCCTTTAATACGCTGTTTTCCATCAAAACTGCTCCGTCTTCTGTCGAAACAATTGCTTGACTAGTTATCTTCAAGTTGCCGTTACTCTTAGCAGATACCTGATAAAGTTCGCTTGAATCAGAATAGACATTGTACAAATGCACATCTCCCTTTCTGATTCTGGGTAAACGGTCTTGAAGATTTTTGGCGTATATATTATGAATAGTAACTGTGATATCTTCAAATCCTGTTCCGTCAGTGGTGTTGCCAATATTAAAACCTTTTTTGGCGCTTGCAAAAAATGTCATCAATTCTTCGTCTGAAAGATTGGCATTGGCTTGCTTAACGCTTTTGTAATAAGGGAAGCTATCAGCATTGTCTTGAAGATGTTTAAACTGGTCGCGTATAAAATCAGTTACGCTAAAGTCCATATTGATCCATGAAATAGTTATATCAGAACAGCCTTTCTTAATATCAATTATTCCGTCATAAGCATTGCTAAGGGTCAAGTGGTCAAACCAAATACCTTTTACATCTTTTTCCAAAGTAAAATAATCCCAATCATTGGTATCATACTGTCCAAGGTCCTGATCATCCCATTCCCAGATATCAGTTAATTTTAGATTTCTGATTACAATATCCTCTGAGCTTTCGATTCTGGTTGTAAGATGTCTTATAGTCGCACCGTTTTCAGAATAAATCATCAAGCCGTTTCTATCTTTTAGTATCATCTGTCCGACGCCTGAACTAATTAAGGTCGGATGCACTTTTGGGATATTAGGGTTTTGCCTGTAAACAGAGCCGTCAGTATATTGAGCGGGATCTTTTTCGGCTGCTGTAAGCTTGGCCACTACATTATTATACCCTAAGTCCAAATCAGCAGTAATCTTGATAACAGAAATTTCACTGTTTTTTAGTGCTTCCAAAAATTCAACTTCATTAGCAACACTTGCAATTTTTGCTTGTTCAACTGCGCTTCGGTCTGTAATACGCAAAGAAGCAAAGCCATAAGAATCTTTGAAATAATCTAAATCATAAGAAATAGGTACAAGTGACCATTTGGCAAAAAGTGTTATATTGCTTGTTACGGTATCTGTATTGAAATCCCATTTGTTGTTCAAAGCAGATTCCTTATACCAGCCGTCAAAAGTATAATCATCTTTGGTGGGAGCGGCAGGTGCCTGTATTTTTGTCCCTGATTTTATATTATTTATTGCTGTTACTGGGCTTCCGCCTGTTGAATCAAAGGTTACAGTAAACTTCACTTCTGCACTCCATTTGGCAAAAAGTGTTATGTTTGATTTTACTGTGTCGGTCTCAAAATCCCATTCTTGAGTCAAGTCAGAATCTTTATACCAGCCGTCAAACACAAAGTCGTCTTTGGTAGGCTGTTGCGGCTCTGTTATTTTGGCACCGTCAATAACCTTGGTAATTGCGGCTACCTCAGTGCCGCCGTTAGAATTAAATGAAACTGTAAAGGTCTTTTGCTTGCATGCCGTTATAACGGACATAATCATTGAAAAAACCAAAATAAAAGCTAGCGTTTTTTTCAAAATACGCCTCTTTTTCATATTCCCTCCTTATCATCCTAATAATTTTACTATTTCGGCAATTTCATTTTATAATCTTGTACAACCTTGTCAATGCGCTTTTTTGATGCTTTTTATGGACTTTCTAGACAATGATAATAGCCAAAATAAAATCATATATAAAAAAATAAGATTTTTGCTGAAAAATATCTAAAAGATAAGAAGATTTTTGCTGTTTAAAACATACAAAAAAGGCGGCTAAAAGCCGCCTTGTAATTTTTGTTTTTTAAATGATTATTCTATAATTTCTGCAACAGCACCTGAGCCTACTGTTCTTCCGCCTTCACGGATAGCAAATCTCAAACCTTGTTCAGCAGCTATAGGGTTAATCAATGTAACTTCCATAGTGATGTTGTCGCCAGGCATAACCATTTCTACGCCATCAGGCAATTTGATTGAACCAGTAACGTCTGTTGTACGGAAATAGAACTGAGGACGGTATCCGTTGAAGAAAGGAGTATGACGTCCGCCTTCACTTTGTTTCAATACATAAACCTGAGCCATAAACTTGGTATGGGGCTTAATTGAGCCGGGTTTACACAAAACCTGTCCGCGTTCGATATCAGTACGGTCAACACCTCTTAAAAGAAGTCCTACGTTATCGCCTGATTGAGCAAAATCAAGTTCTTTTCTGAACATTTCTACGCCGGTAACAACTGTTTCTCTAGTAGCTGTAATACCAACTAATTCAACTTTATCCTGAACCTTGATTGTTCCTCTTTCTACTCTACCTGTAGCAACTGTACCACGACCAGTGATTGTAAATACGTCTTCAACAGGCATCAAGAAAGGCTTGTCAACATCTCTTATAGGTTCGGGAATATAAGAATCAACTGCTTCCATAAGATCAAGAATGGGTTTGCAAGCAGGATCATCAGCATTGCCAGCTGAAGCAGCTTCTAATGCCTTCAAAGCAGAACCCTTAACAATAGGGGTATCATCGCCGGGGAAGTTGTACTCGCTTAAGAGTTCTCTTACTTCCATTTCAACAAGTTCTAAAAGCTCAGCATCATCAACTTGGTCAACCTTATTCAAAAATACTACTATATAAGGAACGCCAACTTGACGGGCAAGCAATATGTGCTCACGTGTCTGGGGCATAGGTCCGTCAGCAGCCGAAACTACGAGTATTGCGCCGTCCATCTGAGCAGCACCTGTAATCATGTTTTTAACATAGTCAGCGTGTCCAGGGCAGTCAACGTGTGCATAGTGACGGTTGCCTGTTTCATATTCTACGTGAGAGGTATTTATTGTTATTCCTCTTGCTTTTTCTTCAGGGGCTTTGTCAATTTCATCATATCTCATTTTTTTGGACAAGCCCTTAGCAGCCAATGTCATAGTAATAGCTGCTGTTAGCGTAGTCTTACCATGGTCAACGTGTCCTATTGTACCGATGTTGACATGTGGTTTATTTCTTGTAAACTTCGCCTTAGCCATTTTAAAATTTCCTCCAATCTTAACTTTTATTCAATATATATTTTTTTCGTCCGATTAAAACGCTTGATATTGGGGGATATCACTCTAATTAGCGTTTTAGACGATTTATATTATATAACATTTCGTTAAAAAATGCTATTCTTTTTTGGCTCTTTCACCTATAACTTTTTCCGCCAAAGAACGGGGTAATTCATCATAATGCGAGAACTGCATAGAGAAGTTTCCTCTTCCTTGTGAAAGCGATCTTAAGTCGGTTGAATAACCAAACATTTCAGAAAGCGGAACATCAGCTCTGATATTTTGAATACCGTTGATGAGCTCTATTCCTGAAACAGAACCGCGTCTACTTGAAAGGTTGCCCATTACATCGCCCAAATATTGATCAGGCACAGTAACATCCACTTTCATAATAGGCTCCATAAGTATAGGGTCTGCTTTTGCCATACCGTCTTTAAATGCCATTGAACCGGAAATCTTAAATGCCATTTCGGAGGAGTCAACCTCATGATAGCTTCCGTCAATTACTGTTACTTTAAAGTCCACGCATTCATAACCTGCCAAGATACCGCTTTGTTTTGCTTCTTTGATACCGTTGTCAACAGCAGGTATGTAGTCTTTGGGAATACTTCCGCCTACCGTCTTGTCTTCAAACACATAGCCTGAACCAGGTTTTAACGGTTCCATTTCTATTATACAATGACCGTACTGACCTTTACCGCCGCTCTGACGGATATATTTGCCTTCTGCACGAACCTTTTTCTTGATAGCTTCTCTGTAAGCAACCTGAGGTTTACCTACATTGGCTTCAACCTTAAATTCACGCATCATACGGTCAACTATAATCTCAAGATGCAACTCGCCCATTCCGGCAATAATTGTCTGACCTGTTTCTGAGTCAGTATAAGTCTTAAATGTGGGGTCTTCTTCTGCTAGCTTGACAAGAGCCATACTCATTCTTTCTTGACCTGCTTTGGTCTTAGGCTCAATAGCAACCTTAATAACAGGCTCAGGAAATTCCATGCTCTCTAAGATTATAGGAGCGCTTGGGTCACAAAGAGTATCGCCTGTGGTGGTTTCTTTTAAACCAACAATAGCACAGATATCGCCTGCATATACCTCATCAAGCTCGCTTCTGTGATTGGCATGCATCAAAATCAATCGTCCGACTCTTTCTTTCTTGTCTTTGGTAGAATTAAGTACATAAGAGCCTGCGGAAAGTTTTCCGCTGTAAACTCTGAAAAATGCTAATTTACCGACAAAGGGGTCTGCCATAATCTTAAATGCAAGACCTGAAAACTTCTCGTCGTCTGATGTCTTTCTTTCTACCATTTCATCTTTGCCTGGTATTTTACCTTGAACATGAGGTACTTCCAAAGGTCCGGGCAAATAATCTATAACAGCATCCAACAGCTTTTGAACGCCTTTATTTTTGTAGCTTGTGCCGCAAAAAACAGGATTGATTTTGAGTAAAAGCGTACCTTTTCTTATAGCGGCTTTAATTTCGTCCTCTGAAACTTCTTCGCCTTCAAGGTACTTCATCATCAGGTCATCATCAAATTCACATGCGGTTTCAATTAACTCTGCATGGTATTTTTCTGCACTTTCTTGCATGTCGGCAGGAATATCTATTTCTTCTGTCTGCTGACCCAAATCATCCTTATATATTGTGGCTTTCATTGACACAAGATCAACTATTCCGGTAAATGTATCTTCTTTTCCAATAGGAAGCTGCATAGGTACAGGACGTGCGCTCAGCCTTGTTTTCATCATGTTGACAACATTGAAGAAATTAGCTCCATTGATGTCCATTTTGTTAACATAAGCTATACGGGGAACATGATATTTTTCAGCCTGTCTCCAAACGGTTTCTGACTGAGGCTCAACACCGCCTTTGGCACAAAATACAGCAACAGCACCGTCAAGCACCTTAAGACTGCGCTCTACTTCAACAGTAAAGTCAACGTGTCCGGGGGTGTCGATAAGGTTGAGCCTATA
>CALAYY010000149.1 GCA_937895465.1 uncultured Clostridia bacterium
CCTTGCGCCAGTAATTAAAATCATAAATACTCCAATTTAATAACAACAAATAAAAACAAATAAATTATATCATCAAATAAAGCCTCTGACAATAATCACAGGATGATAAATAAAAAATAATTAATAAACAAAGAAAATAATCGATAAGTTTATTTTACCCAATCCATATAAATACTAAGATCAACCGTTCCGTCATCACGCACTTTTATCCCTTCATGTTCCAAAAGCTGTTTTTGAATTTCCATTCCGCCAAAGGCAAAAGACGGTGCAAGCCTTCCATGACGGTTAACTACTCTGTGACAAGGGATGTTTTGTGGGTCAGGATTGCGATGAAGAGCATAGCCGACCACACGGCTAGCTCTGGGGCTGCCTATCATAAGTGCGATATATCCGTATGTGCAGACCTTGCCTTTGGGAATATTCTTGACTACTTCATAAACTCTTTGATTAAAACTACTCATATCCAAATTTTAAAGAAAAAACCGCCTTATCAAATCTATTGTTACTACCACTAAGCCGATAGCAATAAGACCAATTATAAGATTTTTTGCATTTAGATTTTTTTTAATAATATGCGATAACTTATTAATCTTAGCTACGTTAATGTTATATTGTCTTAAAGCATATTCAAAGTCTTTTCTTATTATAAACCTTGAATACTTTTTTATGTAATGTTTCATCTGGGCATAAATGGCGTCGGCTGCATTTTCAACATCGTCATAAGCCATTGTCGAACATAAGTTAATAATTTTTTCAGGGTGGCTTATGCTGATAAAATCAACAGTAAGAATAACCGCATCAATTTCATTAGGCATAGTGCAATAAGTCTCATCTTCTTTTATCCAGCGTAAATATGCTTTTGAATAAACGCCTTTTTGGGCTAATTTCAACTCTAATTTTACCAAAAGCTCATTAATTGCTTTTAACAAAACTTCTTCAGACATAATGCTGTGCTTCACTTTTGTTCCCCTTGCTGTTTTATCTTTTGATTATTTATCTATCTTTTTTGCATGATTTTCAAAATCTCGTAGGAATCATCAAAACTCACTATATCACTTTGTTTTTTGCCTTGTATATGCAACTTTTCAAAATGTTCAATTTCATATTCATATCCGCTTATTATCGGAGGATACGAAAATATTTTTTTGCCTTGCTGATTTTCTAAAATAACCTCAGACGCTTTGAAAAAATCAGGCACCGTAATTTTACCTTTTTCTCCATATATAACCGCATCTGCAGGTGCTTTAAACCTTACGCTGCTTACAAGGTTTGCACTTATACCTTTAGAATTTCTTATTATTAAATTGTCGGTCATATCAACGCCTGCTTCATTATGCTGATAAAAAGCTTTTATCTCAACAAAATCATCTAAAATCAATTTTGCAAAATGCAAATTATAAATTCCCACATCAAGTAAAGCTCCGCCGCCATAACTGTCATAAATTCTTGATTTTGGGTCAAAAACTTCTATACAAAACCGACTGTCAAGATGCACAACTTTGCCTATTTCTCCGCTTGCTATCAATTCCTTTACCTTTTCTATAGCAGGCAAAAATGCCGTCCACATAGCTTCCATCAAAAGTGTATTATTATCTTTGGCGGATTGCCGCATTTCGTTTAGCTCGTCCAAAGTTACGGCAATAGGTTTTTCACATAATACGGACTTATGGTTATTTATAAACAAGATAGAATCAGGCTTGTGGCATTTGTTAAGGGTCGCAACATAAACAATATCAAATTTCTCAAAATCCACATCCTGATAAGAATAATAATTTGAAATCCCTTTTTTAGTTGCAAAATCTTTTGCTCTGTTTAAATCGGCAGAAATTATAGCAGTAACATCTTTTTTTAATCCCAAAAGAACATTTAAAAATTTTTCCGCCATTCTGCCCGTTCCGCAGACTGCCCACCTTAATTTCATAATTTACTCCTCAAAATAAGATATATATTTGATTTTGTGCTTATTGTCAGGAAATAGCCTTGAAAACATTTCAACAAAATAATCATCAGTCATGCTTGCTATATAATCAACAACAACATCATTGCAATGCTGTTCATTATCAAAATCAACATCAGCCTTTTTATAATTTTGGGCAATATAAGCATATTCTATATGATGTCTATAAATATATGATGTTTTGTCTTTATTTTTTAATTCTGATAAAAACCTTTCATACATCATATCAAACATAGGGTTTATCTGTTCTTCATACACTTTCATAACTTTGGGGTTATGATAAATCACTTGATAATTTTCTTGCATAAGTTCTTGCATTTTTTGATAAACAGCCTTATCCATTTTGATATAATCTTTATCCAAGCTGTTAGAAATAATGCTGTCAGTAACTTCTTTTATTATCTCTCTGTTTTTTTCTTTATAGATGTTGCTGCCAAACTCTTCACCTAGCGCCTTAAAGGTATCTTGCCTGTCTTTACCCAGATATGCTACTGTATCACTTATTCTTACAACACACCCTTCAAGCGTGCAAGGAATAAGATTTTTTGAAAAGCTGGGGTCAATAAAGCATTTTTCAATCATTTGGTCAAACTTACAAAAGTCATAAATCTTAACAGGATGATATTCATCTAAGAGCTTTTCGCCGTTATGACACAAAATCCCGTCTAATGTCTGAAGCGTGAGATTGCATATAGTAATTTTTTCCAAAACCCTAACACTATGAACATTATGGTTAAAGTACCGCCCTGTATGTTCAAAATACTTAGCATTAAGATATTCTTCACCTTTATGTCCAAAAGGCGTATGACCGATATCATGCCCTAAAGCAATAGCTTCTATCAAATCCAAATTAAGCCCCAAAGCCGAACCAATGGTACGTGCAATTCGGGAGACAAACTGTATATGAGAGCCTCGTCTTGTTATATCGTCGTTTTTATAAAGGGAAAAAACCTGTGTTTTGTCAACATATCGGTTATAAAATAGATTATGTATAATGCGGTCAATATCTACAATGTACGGCGTTCGATAAACGCTTTCACTCAAAACAGCGTCTTTCCGTCTCAATGCATCAAAATCCTTAGCCGCAAAAGGACTGTATAAGTCATTACGGAGTTTGACACGATTATTTAATTCTTGTAAAACAAAATTATCAAGACTTTTAGACACTGCGCTCTACCGTATCTTTTTCCAAAGCAATATCCAAAACATTTTGAATATCAGCCTTTAGTGGTGCGCCTTCAAAGATTTTCTTGCCGTCAACATAAAAAGTGGGTACATAATAATAATCCCTAGAATTGGCAAGTTCTTTTTGTTCGCTTTCCTCAATCATAGTTATATTGACATTTTTATAATTATTATCAAAATTTTGAAGCTCATTAATATAACGTATTGCTTTTATGCAATACGGACAATCTTTTAAATAAAACATCTCAATATTTTTCATTGGTAATTACATCCTGCCTATTATTTTAGCAAAAATATAACCAGTATGCAATATGTATTTTAAAATATTTAAATAATTATAATGCTTGCTTTGACATTTCTTTTCTAAGTCTAAAGATTATTTTCTTTTCCAGCCTTGAAATATATGATTGCGAAATCCCCAACATGTCCGCAACTTCTTTTTGGGTTTTTTCAGTCCTTCCGCCCAGTCCAAACCTCATCTGCATTATTTCCTGTTCCCTGTTGTTTAGCTTTCTAATAGCCTGCCACAAAAGGTCGTTTTCAACTGAGGTTTCAATATTTTTATAAACCAAATCTGATTCTGTTCCTAAGATATCCGATAACAAAAGCTCATTTCCTTCCATATCAATATTGAGAGGTTCGTCCAATGAAATTTCGCTTTTAAGTCTGACAATTCTCCTAAGATACATCAAAATTTCATTTTCTATACAGCGTGAAGCATAAGTGGCAAGCTTAATCTTTTTGCTTACATCAAAAGAATTAACAGCCTTAATAAGTCCGATAGTACCTACGCTTATAAGGTCTTCAACCTCTACACCGGTGTTTTCAAATCTTCGTGCAATATAGACAACAAGCCTAAGGTTTCTTTCTATCAGCTTGGATTTTATTTCTTTGTCTCCTGCTTCTAGCCTTGCTAGTGCGGCACTTTCTTCTTCTATATCCATAGGCAAAGGTAAAGATTCACTGCCATATATATAATTGAGATAGTTGCTTGACTCCTCTCCAAGCAATTCTTTCAAAACCTTTGCTACAAGCTTTATCAAAAACATAATAACCTCCGAAGTGTATTGTTTTATTAATTTTTGTACATAATTTTTTAAATTATGGCAGGATGAATAAGTGCTTCATAAGTTTGTCCGCCTATGCTTTTTTTGGCAAAACCAAGCATTACATCATATATCGTATTCACTTTGTCGCCCGAATATATCAAAATTTTGTCAGGTTTTATAATTAACATTTTGCTTATGTCTGATGCTGTTCCAAATTCTATTACTTTTCCGCACTTTAATGGGATGTTTTTGCCCTTAGCAAGTTTCAAAATCAATTCATCCTTAACAAGCTTATACATTGTCTTGTTATTGACAACAACAACAGGCAAGTTAGAATCAGGGTCATAAAGGTTATTTCCGCTGTCAATCAGACCGTTCATCAAAACTGTTTTTCCCTCATAAAAGATTTTCAGCTTTCGAATATAGGGCTTGAGTTCTTTTATCCTGTACAAAGTCACAAACGTTTTCATTGAGAAAAACGCCGCCAATATAATACTTGATACGATAACACCGATAGGCAGCTCATTAAAATAATTTGAACTCATAATGTCTGTTATGTTCTGCCCCAGCATGTATAACAAAGCAATACACATACCGCCCAATAAGAAAGTAACTCCAAAAAAAGTGCAGTATAGTTTTAAAAACTTTATTAATTGAAATTTTTTTAGAACAACAACACAAATCAAAGCTCCGCTGATTGCTTTTAGTAAAATTATTAATAGGATATGAACATTGATTAAAGGAATCAAAACAGCACACAAGGTTGCAAAAACGCAAGCCAATATCAGTCTATATGGGATAATATCTATATGTAAACACTTTTGAGTAATTATAAGCACCGTTAAAGTTATAAAAAAATTATCCAAAATTACATATTCAATATACACTTCCATAGTCAGATTATATATGACCAAAAATAAAAAAAGTTTCGCTCTTTGTCAAAATAAGCGAAACTTCTTTAAAAGGAGGTAAAAACGAGGAAAAAGATTTTTGCCATATATTCTATATTCATTATAACAACATAATGTGACATAATGTGACATAAAAAAAAGACTAAGGTATTAATCTTAGTCTTTCTTATAGTCTAATATTATTTTATTTCTTAAAATGCTTTTTTATCCAAAGCGGGATTTCTTCATTGTCTGCATTAGTATTAACTTTCGGTGCTAACACTTCGGGTACAGCATTGCCTTGAAAAGGTGCAAGCGTTGCCTTTTTTGCAGGCGGTATTCCAAAAGAGCCTGTACTGTTTGACACATAAGAAGACGATGTCAAGCCTTTATCAAATCCTGTCGCTATTATGGTTATAACTATCTTTCCGTTAAGGGTTGCATCCAGTCCTGCACCAAATATTATATTGGCATTTTTATCTGCAACTTCTTTTACAAGCTCAACTGCTTCATTTACTTCATCCAGCGTTATATCCATACCGCCAAATACATTGATAAGTACACCTGTAGAATAGTCAATAGTAGTATCCAAAAGCGGACTGTAAACAGCTTTTTTGACTGCGTCTATGGTACGGTTTTCGCCGTTGCCTTCGCCTATGCCCATGTGAGCCATGCCCTTGTCCTTCATTATGGTGGAAACGTCAGCAAAGTCAAGGTTAATCAAAGACGGAACGACAATAAGGTCGGTAACGCCCTGAATACCTTGTCTTAATACATCGTCTGCATATTTAAAGGCTTCAACCATAGGAGTTCCTTTGGGGAAAACCTGCAGTAACTTGTTGTTGGGAACAATAAGCAAGGTATCTACAACCTTTCTCAATGCATCTACACCTTTTAGAGCGTTTTGCATACGGACATTACCTTCAAAACCAAAAGGCTTAGTTACAACGCCCACGGTCAAGATGCCCTTTTTCTTGGCAAGCTCAGCTATTACAGGTGCTGCTCGTGTACCTGTACCGCCGCCCATTCCTGCTGTGATAAACACCAAATTGGCATCGCCGATAATCTCTTCTATTGCATCCTTGCTTTCTTCCGCCGCCTTTCTTCCGATTTCGGGATCAGAGCCTGCGCCCAAACCTTTGGTAAGCTTTGAGCCTATTTGCAATACAATATCAGCCTTAGACATTCTAAGTGCTTGAAGGTCAGTGTTAATGGATATAAATTCGGCAGATTTTATATCTACAGCTTTCATTCTGTTTATTGCGTTTCCGCCGCCGCCGCCTACGCCTATAACCTTAATTTTACATACCGGTGCGGATAATTCATCAATATTTGTCATAATTAGTATTTGTCCTCCAAAGAGTCCTTATATTATTTTTAGTTGTTGTGAGTTAAAGCCAGATCCAATAATCCAACTGTTTGAGAAAATTGCGGCTTGTCCAATAAGGGAACATGTGGCTTAATGATTTCTATATTAGTTCCCAACACCTTTTCAAAGATGTCTTTTGCTCCACGCATTTGGCACATTGCTCCGCCCGTCATATATACTGAAGTAAATTCATCAAACTTTAAGCCTGTTTTTTCGATGTTTTCAGCCGCGCTTTCAGCCATATTATACAAGCCCTCAATAGCAAGTTCGTTAGCTTTTATTGCGGATACTGCCGCTGAATATTCATCAATTATATAGCGTTCATTTTCTGAAGGGTCCAGCGTCAAGACAAGCTGTTGTTTTAATCCTTCGGCTTGTTTGTACGATATCTGCAAGCCTTCCATAAGTACAAGTGTCAAAAATCCGCCGCCTGCTGAGAAGTTTTTTAAGTCAGTAACGGCTTCTCCCTGAGCACAGATAATATTGGAAGAAATATGTCCGATATCCAAAATAATGGATTTTTTTTCGGCAGACTTGTCCTCAATAAGATACAGATATTCACATAACGGTGTACCCAAATATCTTACATCCGTAAAACCTTCTATTTCCAAAATGGTATTGAGAAGCTCAATAAAAATCTTTTTGGCATAAACATAGCTTACTCTTGAGCTGATTTTGGATACTTTGGTTTCAGGGTATTTTAACGATTTTAAGCCGTCAACATCAAAATAAACAGGAGAACGATTGATAAGCACATAATCAGGTCTATTTACACCGCCTTCATCAAAAAGTCTGTCAACATCGGCAGGCTTGATAACTTTGGGTCTGTCAAACGACAAATTAACATCTTTTACCGTACAGTCCAGAAAATCACCAGGAACACCGACATATATCTTGCCTAAAGGATTTTCCAAGCCTTTGATTGATTCAATCGCCTCGGCTATACTGTCAGACAGCTTTCTAGGCTCAATAAACTCGCCATTGGTATAACCGTCATAAGCTGCTTCACCAACACCGACTATATTAAAAGTGTTGTTAACACTTCTGCTGCCTACAGCTACAGTAATGCGTGAAGAATCAATAGACATTATTGCCGCTCTGTGCTTTTTCATTAATTTCCTTATGTATTTTTGATTATAATAATTATATATGCAAGGGCATTTTTAGTCAAGGTTTATATAATTAAAGAAGTTGTATCTAAATACAAAACATATATAAAAAAGGTAGGAAGTTTTAAAAATCAAAAATCTATTTCTTCTGGTCTATACGATGCCTTCAAATTGCCGTCAATGTCAATATATGCGCTTATTACACCGCTAGCCTGGTAAATGGGCGTATGGTTATACAAAGAAAAGGCTATAACGACTTTTTCCTGCAATCTATAT
>CALAYY010000150.1 GCA_937895465.1 uncultured Clostridia bacterium
TAGGGCGGGGTAAGGACGACTATATCAACATTGACTTAAAATCCATGTATGACAGTGAGCCTTCAGTTAAAAGAATTGTTGACATGGCAATTAAGATTGAGGGAATGCCCCGTCAAACAGGTATGCATGCCGCAGGTGTGGTTATTTGTAAAGATGTGATAAGCGACCATGTGCCTTTGCAAATGAGCGGCAATGATATCACAACTCAGTTTGATATGATAGAAGTAGAGAAGCTGGGACTTCTCAAAATGGACTTTTTGGGGCTAAGGACACTTACTGATATATCCAAGGCGGTAGAACTTGTAAAACAAACTAAGGGGATAGACATAGACTTTTATGACATGGAATATGATGATCCCAATGTTTATAAACTGATAGGGGACGGCGATACGCATGCAGTGTTTCAGTTAGAAGGCGAGGGCATGAAAAACTTTATGAAAAACTTGAAGCCGACATGTCTTGAAGACATTATTGCAGGTATTTCAATCTTCCGTCCCGGACCTATGAAATTTAAAGACCAATATATAGAAGGCAAAAACAATCCGTCAAGCGTAAAGTATGACCATCCTTTGCTGGAATCAATTTTAAAAGTAACTTACGGCGTAATAGTTTATCAAGAACAGGTTATGCAGATAGTAAGAAAGCTGGCAGGGTACTCTTTTGGAAGAGCGGATATAGTACGCCGTATGATGTCTAAGAAAAAAGAATCCGAAATGAAAAAAGAAATAAAAATCTTTTTACACGGAGACCCCAACGACCCTAATATTGTAGGTGCTGTAAAAAACGGAGTGCCCCAAGAAATTGCTGTCAATATATTTAACAAGATTTTGGATTTTGCGGCTTATGCCTTTAATAAGTCACACGCCGCTGCTTATGCATATCTTGCTTATCAGACAGCATATCTCAAATGCTATCATAAAGTAGAATTTATTACTGCAGTTTTAAACAACCGCATTACCAATATAGACGAAATAAGAAATTATCTTCTGTATCTCAAAGAATGCAATATTCAGGTTTTGCAGCCTGATATCAATTATTCGCAGACCATGTTTTCTGTTGAAGACGGAAGTGTCAGAATAGGGCTTGCCGCTGTAAAAAATGTAGGCGTTAAGGCAATAGAGAGTATAATTGAGGAGCGAGAAAAAAACGGCAAGTTTATTAATTTTAACGATTTTGTCAAAAGAGCAGACAGCTCAGTTTTAAATAAAAAGCTGTTGGAAAGTTTGATTTTGGCAGGTGCTTTTGACTGCTTTGGGGCATACCGCACTCAGCTTATGTGTGTATATGAGAATTTTATTGACCGTACCGCTTCAGAAAAAAGAATGAAAGAAACAGGTCAATTATCATTATTTGATATGATGGATTCTAAAGACGATGAGGACGAATACCCCAATGTCAGCGAATATGACCTAAAAGACAAGCTGGCAAGAGAAAAGGAAGTATTAGGAGTTTATGTTACCGCTCATCCTCTGGACGAATATAGAGACAAGCTCAATGATTTTGCTTTTTCGTCCAGAACATTAAATGATACCACTATTGATGAAGAGGGCAATATCCATTATGTCGCAATAAGTGACCGAATGAAAGTTGAATGCGGCGGTATAATAGTGGAAACAGGCAAAATAGTAACCAAAAAGACCAATCAAGAAATGGGTACTATCAAGTTAGAAGATTTGTACGGGACTGTGGATATACTTGTAGGCACAAGAAATTACAAGCAACTTAGACAAAAGATGATTTTGGATACTGTTGTGACTATAAAAGGTACATTGTCTATAAGAGAAGGCGAGACGCCTGTTATTTGGGCTGACGATATAATGCCTTGGACTGAAGACAGTTTTACTCAAGAAGCCAATATTATTAACAAGTTGTATCTAAGAATGGATGTACAATTTGATTCGGATGGCGATCCAAAATTTCCTGATGAGCTTATGAATATTATATTTGCACATATGGGCAATAGTCCAGCAATCGTAATGGACACCAAAACAAGAAAGACATATCCAATCCCAGTCAATGTCAATGTCAAAAACGGATTATTGGTAGAATTGTTGTCTGTACTGCCTGCTGATGATATAAGATTGGTTACAAAGTAATAATAAAAGATTGGGAAAGTTAAGATATTTATAGTATAATAATATAAAGAAATAAGATTATTTAAAATCGTTGTTTCAAGGAGTTATCATGATGTTCAAAGGCGAATCTGATTCATATATAGTCATAAAAGGACTTAGCGACGATGTTAGTATTATCGGCTTGTCCAGAGGGGACGAAACCAAACCCCAGCATACCGAAAAGTTAGGCGGCGGCGAAGTGATGATTGCCCAATTTACCGAAAAGGTTTCTGCCATTAAGATAAAAGGCAATGCAGAGATTTTTACTGCATATGGAATTATAAAAAGCGAATCCAAAAAATACTAAGCATTTATAAGGAATACATTTATGAAAAAAATAGGTATTGTGACAAGCGGCGGCGATGCGCCCGGAATGAATGCTGCGATACGTGCAGCAGTCAGATATGGTATATATCTGGGGATGGAAGTCTATGGGATAGAAAGGGGCTATACCGGACTTATTAATGATACTATAGAGCCTCTTAATATGAGAAGCGTATCAGATATTATCCAGCGCGGCGGAACAATATTAAAGACCGCCCGCTGCCCTGAATTTAAAGAAAAAGAAGGGCAGGACAAGGCTATTGAAATTATCAAAAAAAGAGGTTTAGAGGGCATTATTGTTATCGGCGGCGACGGCTCATTTATGGGTGCTAAGATTTTGTCCGAACGCGGAATCCCCACTATAGGAATTCCCGGAACTATTGACAATGATTTGCCTTATACCGATTTTACTTTGGGATTTGATACGGCGTGCAATACTGCTTTGGATGCTATCAACAAACTTCGTGACACTATGACTTCACATGAGCGTGTAAGTATTGTCGAGGTTATGGGCAGACATTGCGGCGATATAGCGTTGTATGCAGGTATCGCTGGCGGTGCAGAAATGATTTTGATACCTGAAAAGAAATTTACAATCAACGGCATTTGCCAAAAGCTTGTCAATAGCTATGATTCCGGTAAAAAGTCAGGAATAATTGTTTTGGCAGAAGGTGCAGGACACGCAGAAGACCTAGCAAGAGAGTTGTCTGAGAGAACTAACTTTGTAGTAAAAGCTACAGTTCTTGGACATATCCAGCGTGGCGGCGGACCTTCTATGGTTGACAGAATTTTGGGTACCCGCTATGGTGTCCACGCTGTCGAGCTTCTGAAAGAAGACATAGGCAACCGTGTAGTAGGAATAAAAAACAACAAAATAATAGATATGGATATTGTAAAAGCCGTATCAATGAAACGAAAGTTTGACCAAAACCTATATAACATTGCCCAAATAGTTTCGTTATAAAAAATAAAAAAACTAAGACCGCCACTAAGACGGTCTTTTTTGATGTGACTAAATAATCTATAACTATTGTATAAATAGAGATAATTGAATAGTGAGTGTTTTTGTGTTAAAATATAACACTATAGAGCAATTATTAAAAATCCTAACATAATTCTTTGCAACATTAATTTGTCTAAACCAAAAATGAGGTAATGCAATGAACGAACTTATGAATAAGCATGAAATGACAGAGGAAGATATCAAGCTTCGTTATATCACCCCTTCTATTGAATGCAAATGGGATAAACACAGTCAAATAAAGATGGAATATAATTTCACAGATGGTCGTGTTATTGTTCGTGGTAATGTTACCGCTCGTGGAAAACGCAAAAAGGCGGATTACCTTTTGTATTACAAAAGCAATATGCCGCTTGCAATTGTAGAAGCCAAAGACAACAACCATTCAGTCGGAGCAGGTATGCAACAAGCAATCGAATATGCAGAGATTTTAGATGTGCCGTTTGTATATAGTTCAAATGGCAATGCCTTTCTTGAACATGATATGAAACATGGCACAGAGCGGGAAATTGCGCTTGAAGCGTTTCCTACTCCTGACGAATTATGGACAAGATACAAACAAGACAAACAAATATCATCTGCACAAGAGCCTTTAATAACCGAACCATATTACTATAAACTTGGAGATAAAATCCCTCGCTATTATCAGATTATAGCTATAAATCGTACGATAGAGGCGGTTGCGCAAGGACAAAACAGAATATTGCTCGTAATGGCAACTGGCACAGGCAAAACTTATACAGCCTTTCAAATTATTCATCGTTTATGGAAGTCAGGAATCAAAAAGAAAATTTTGTATCTTGCTGATAGAAATATCCTAATAGATCAAACTATGCAACAAGATTTTAGTCCTTTTGAAAAGATAATGACCAAAGTTGGCGGCAAGAAACTTGATAGTTCGTATGAAATATATATGTCCCTATATCATCAGCTTGCAGGCGATGAAAATGAAGAACCTTTTCGTGAATTCAAACCAAACTTTTTTGACTTGATAGTGGTTGATGAATGTCATCGAGGCAGTGCAAAAGAAGATTCACGTTGGCGAAGAATTCTTGAATATTTTAGTTCTGCAACACAAATTGGAATGACAGCTACACCAAAGCATGATAAAGAAGTTAACACTGCTGAGTACTTTGGAGCGCCTATTTATACGTATTCTTTAAAGCAGGGGATAGATGATGGTTTTTTAGCTCCATATAAAGTTATGCGTGTAGGCACTAATGTAGATCTTGAAGGTTGGCGTCCCACATATGGACAAATAGATGAGGACGGTAATGCAATTGAAGATCGAGAGTACAATTCTAAAGATTATGACAAAAACATAATAATCAAAGACAGGACAGCGTGTGTTGCAAAACGAATTACAAAATGGTTAAAGGACAATGGACGCATGTCAAAAACCATAGTATTTTGCGTGGGTGTCAATCATGCTGAACGTATGAGACAAGAAATGGTCAATTTAAACTCTGATCTTGTAGCCAAAAATAGCAAATATGTTATGCGTATTACAGGCGATGATGAAGAAGGCAAAGCTCAACTTGATAATTTTATTGGTGTGGATAGCCCTTATCCTGTGATTGCAACTACTTCAAAACTTCTAAGTACTGGCGTTGATTGCAAAACCACCAAGTTAATTGTCCTTGATAATAATATCAATTCTATGACCGAATTTAAGCAAATTATCGGTCGTGGTACTCGTTTGCGTCCCGATTATGGCAAAGAATATTTTACTATTATGGACTTTAGAAATTCTTGCAGGTTGTTTGCTGATCCTGATTTTGATGGCGAGCCAGTATCAATTACAGAAGATTGTGAAACATGCGGTCAAAATCCATGTATTTGTCCATGCGAAGTATGTGGAAAATATCCTTGTATATGTGGAGAAGAACAAGGTTTATTATCTGAGCCTTGTCCAATCTGCGGGCATTTACCTTGTACTTGTCCGTGTGAAGTATGCGGAAAATATCCTTGCGTGTGTCTTTCAGGTGTTAAAACACCTATTGTAGGTAAAGGCAAGGTAAAAATATCTATTCTTAATGAGCGTGTCCAATATTACGATAAAGACGGCAAACTCATAACTGAAAGCATTACTGATTATTCTAAGAAAAATATATTGCATGAGTATGCAACTTTGGATGAGTTTCTAAAAGCGTGGAACAAAGACCGCAGAAAACAAGCTATTATCGATGAATTAAAAGAGCGTGGTGTGTTGCTTGATGCTTTGCGTGAAGCGGCAGGAAACAAAGATATCGATGACTTTGATCTGATATGTCATATTGCATTTGACAAAAAGCCGCTTACAAAATTAGAGCGTGCAAACAATGTTAAAAAGCGTGATTATCTAAACAAATATGAAGGGCTGGCTCGTGATGTGCTTTCAGCCTTACTTGACAAATATACTTCTGACGGCATTAGTAACTTGGAGGATACTAAGGTGTTAGAAATTGATCCTTTTCGCACTATCGGCGCACTAAAGATTGCCAAGGCATTTGGTGGGAAAAAGGACTTTTTAAAAGCTATAAAAGAGTTGCAAGATGAAATCTATGCAGCATAAGGAGCAAAATATATGGGACTAAACAATCTAGTTAAAAGGCTGCAGGATATCATGCGTAATGATGCCGGAATCAATGGCGATGCACAGCGTATTGAACAGATGGTATGGATACTTTTTTTAAAAGTGTACGATGCCAAAGAAGAAATGTGGGAATTTCATGATGATAATTATGAGTCAATTATTCCCGAAAAGTTACGTTGGCGCAACTGGGCGCATGACAGCAAGGACGGACAAGCCCTTACGGGTGAAGCCTTGCTCAATTTTGTTAATACAGAACTATTTCCCAAGTTAAAGAATCTTGAAATTGACGAAACAACTTCAATGAACAAAATTATTGTCAAGACTGCACTTGAAGATAACAACAACTATATGAAAGATGGAATATTGCTTCGTCAAGTTATCAATGTTATCGATGAAATCGACTTTGAAGCGTATGATGACCGTCATGCATTTGGCGAAATATATGAGACTATACTCAAAAGCTTACAAAGTGCAGGAAATGCAGGTGAATTCTATACCCCTCGTGCTGTTACCGATTTTATGACACAAATGGTCGCACCAAAACTTGGCGAAAAAATAGCCGATTTTGCATGCGGCACAGGCGGCTTTTTGACTTCAGCTCTCAAGGTGCTAGATACACAGATTAATAGTACAGCAGATAGAGAATTATATACTAATTCTGTTTTTGGCATAGAAAAAAAAGCATTGCCGCACCTTTTGTGTGTGACCAATATGTTGCTTCATGATATTGATAATCCAAAAATTATCCACGGCAATTCACTTGAAAAAATGTTCGTGATTATACTGATGAAGATCGCTTTGATGTTGTTTTGATGAACCCTCCATATGGAGGAAACGAAAAAGAAGGAGTAAAGGTCAATTTTCCCTCAGACCTTCGCAGCAGCGAAACAGCCGATTTGTTTATATCAGTGATAATGTACCGTCTAAAAAAGAACGGGCGTTGTGCTGTTATTATTCCTGATGGCTTTTTATTTGGTACAGATAATGCAAAAGTAGCCATTAAGCAAAAACTTTTTTCAGAATTTAATTTACATACTGTAGTTCGTATGCCGCACAGCGTTTTTGCGCCATACACATCGATTACTACTAATATTTTGTTCTTTGACAAAACAACGCCTACCATAGAGACTTGGTTTTATCGTCTGGACATGCCACAAGGTTATAAAAATTTTTCCAAAACCAAACCCATGAAATTAGAGCATTTTGCTCCCGCTATAGAGTGGTGGAACAACCGCACCAAAATTAATATAGACGGTTTTGATAAGGCAAAAAAATACACAATCCAAGAAATTGCCGACCGCAATTATAATATTGACCTTTGCGGATATCCTCATGAAGAAGAAGAAATTTTACCCCCAAAAGAATTGATACAACAGTATCAAGAAAAACGCGCCAGCCTTAATGCTGATATTGACCGTGTGCTTTCAGAAATAACTTCTATTCTTGGTATCCAAGATAGGGAGAAAACACTATGACCGCTCAGCAACTAAAAAACTCTATTCTCCAAATGGCTGTTCAAGGCAAGCTAGTACCGCAAGACCCCAATGATGAGCCGGCTAGTGTGTTGATTGAAAAGATAAGGAAGGAAAAGCAAGCTCTTATAAAAGCAGGTAAAATAAAACCCGAAAAAAATTCATCTACTATTTTTCGTGGCGATGATAATTTGTTCTATGAGAAAGTCGGCAATGAAATTCGCTGTATAGCAGATGAAATACCTTTTGATATTCCTGATAGCTGGGAATGGTGTAAGGTTAAAGACCTTTTTACACATATGTCTGGTTTAGCTTATAAGAAAAGTTCATTAGAGATCAAAGGCGAAAGCATGGTGCGAGTCTTAAGAGGCGGTAATATTGGTGATAAGAAATACTATTTTAAACATGATGATATAATGATTTCATCTGATTTTGTTAAATCAGAATTATATTTGCGTAAGAATTATATGATTACACCAGCAGTAAGCAGTATTGAACATATAGGAAAAATTGCTCTTATTGAGCAAGATTATTATAATGTTGTAGTAGGTGGTTTTGTTTTGATGCTAATTCCTTTTTTTAATAATGATGTTGTTTCAAAATATCTGCTATATGCATTTGCCACTAAAAGCCATCGTGACAATTGTAGAAGTATTACGAACAAATCTGGTCAAGCATTTTTTAATTTGTCTAGAGAGAAATTAATGAATTTACCTGTTGCTTTACCGCCGTTTGAAGAGATGATTCGAATTGTTAAGCGATTAGATGTGATTATGCCTATTATAAAGACATACGAAAAAGCAGAACAGAATCTATTGAACTTAAATAAGGCTTTTCCCGACC